>JAGQTR010000497.1:2400-2622 GCA_020438915.1 Mycobacterium sp. | reverse complement strand
GGGGCCGACCGCCTTGCGGCCGATGAGGTTGAGCGCCAGCCACATGGTGACCTGGTTGGCGGTCAGGACCGGCTTGTGCAGCTCGGCTTCCAGCCGGGCGATCACGTCGTAGGTCGGCATGTTCGTGCAGCTGATGAACACCGCGTCGGCGTGGTCGTTGTCGGTGTCGCGGACCAACTGTGCGGTGACGTCGTAGGGCACTGTCCAGATGTCGGAGATCAG
>JAGQTR010000497.1:0-2356 GCA_020438915.1 Mycobacterium sp. | reverse complement strand
GTCAGGCCCACGGTCAGGTCCGCGGTGTACGGCGTGGCGGTGGCGATCCTGCTGATGCCCAGGTGCCGCAGCGCCGCCAGCAGTGCGCCGCTGGTGGTCAGGGCCGCGGGCGCTCCGGCGCCGATCATCGCGGCCACCAACTCCGCCTCGCCGGGCGGGCCGCCGACGAAGCTGCCCGATGCGCAGGCGTAGGCGGTGACCAGCGGAGACACCGCCGACAGGTCGGTGACGCCCTGGGCGACCAGCTCGGGATCGGAGATGTGCACCGCCATCTCCATGGTCGCCGGCATGGGTGCGTAGGGCATCCGGGTCAGGTGCAGGCTGGCATCCCTGGGCAGCCACCGCCACAGCTCGCGATCGAGGGCGAAGTCATAGGGCACCACTACGCCGATTCCGGCCTGCTGCAGCGGCGGAGAGGGCTCCATGGGCAGCTCCATTGGCACAGTGTGAGGCTGGTCAGGGCGGTGCGCAAGTGGATTGTTGACAATCCGACGTTCCGATTCCTAGCCTCGGACGCGTGCCTGCAACCCGACCGGTCGTCGCGGTGCTGTGCGAGCGGGCCGACGAGCGGCCCCCAGGGCTCGAGGATCTCGACGTCGACCTGCGTTTCTGTGCCGCCGACGGGCTCGGTGCGGCGCTGCGCGGGGCGCGGGGGCTGCTGCTGTGGGACTACTTTTCGGGTGCGCTGCGCGACGCGTGGCCGGACGCGACGGACCTGGAGTGGATCCACATCACCGCCGCCGGCGTCGACACGCTGTTGTTCGACGACCTGCGGGATTCTGACGTGGTGGTCACCAATGCGCGTGGGGTGTTCGACCGGCCGCTGGCCGAGTATGTGCTCGGTGCCGTGATCGCGCACGCCAAGGACAGCCGCACCAGCTTCGATCTGCAGCGCCGGCACGAGTGGAGGCACCGCGAAACCCGCAGCATTACCGGAGCCACCGCGCTGGTCGTCGGCACCGGAGGTATCGGCCGGCAGATCGCGACGCTGCTGCGGGCGGCGGGCCTGATCGTGCGCGGTGCGGGTCGACGATCCGTTGCCGAGGACCCCGACTTCGGTGAGATCGTCGACAGTGCACGGCTTCGCGACGAAGTCGGGTGGTGCGATCACCTGATCCTGGCCGCCCCGCTTACCCCGGCCACCCGCGGTTTGGTGGATGCCGACGTACTGGCGGCGATGAAACCCGACGCGCATCTGGTGAACATCGCCCGCGGCCCGATGGTCGACGAGGCGGCGCTGCTGGCGGCGCTGGCGCAACACCGGATCGGGGGAGCGACGCTCGACGTGTTCGACACCGAGCCGCTGCCGGTCGAGCACCCGCTGTGGGACGCTGCGAACGTGACGATCACCGCGCACATGTCGGCCGACGTGGTCGGCTGGCGCGACGAGTTGGCCGCACAGTTCGCCGCCAATGCGCGGCGTTGGCTGGCCGGTGAGCCGTTGCACAACGTGGTGGACAAGCAGCTCGGCTACGTCCCTGGACAGCGGGTCCGATGATCCTCGAGGCCACCGAATTGGTTGCCGGATACCGGAACCGGACGGTCTCGCCGGTGGAGGCAACCCGCGCCGCACTGGCGGCGATCGACGCCCACGACCCTGCGGTCAACGCCTTCGTGCTGGTGGATGCCGAGGGTGCGCTCGCGGCGGCCAAAGCCTCGGAGGCCCGCTGGTATGCCGGCGAGCCGCTCGGGCCGGGCGACGGTGTGCCGACCTCGATCAAGGACGTGCTGTTGACCCGCGGTTGGCCGACCCTGCGCGGCAGCGCCCTGATCGATGCGGCAGGGCCTTGGGGCGAGGATGCGCCGTGTGTGGCGCGGCTGCGGGAGACCGGCGCGGTCCTGCTGGGCAAGACCACCGCGCCGGAGTACGCGTGGAAGGGTGTCACCGACTCGCCGACCTACGGAGTCACCGGCAACCCGTGGGATCCGACGGCGACCGCGGGCGGGTCCAGCGGCGGCAGCGCGGCGGCGGTGGGGCTGGGCATGGGGGCGTGGTCGGTCGGCACCGACGGCGGTGGTTCGGTTCGGATTCCGGCAGGCTTCACCGGCACCGTCGCGCTGAAGCCAACCTACGGTCTGATCCCGCACTATCCGCCGAGCCCGTTCGGGACGCTGGCGCACGCCGGCCCGATGACACGGACGGTGCGTGACGCCGCGGCATTGCTCGATGTGATCACCGGCTTCGACAGCCGGGACTGGTCGGCCATGCCCACCCCCGCGGTGTCCTTTCTCGACGGGCTCGACGGCGGGGTGGCCGGCCTGCGCGTCGGGTACTCGGCGAACCTCGGCTACGTCCGCAACGCCCCGCAGGTCGACGCCGTGGTGCGGGCCGCGGTGGCGGTGCTGGCCGAGGCCG
>JAGQTR010000496.1 GCA_020438915.1 Mycobacterium sp. | reverse complement strand
CGTGGTAGAAGGGCAGCCACGAGACGACGGTGGTGTCATCCGGAGCGCCGTCGGGAAAGGTTTCGTAATAGTCGGTCAGCAGCTCGGGGATGTTGATCAACACGTTCTTGTGGCTGACGACCACGCCGGCGGGCAGCCGGGTGGAACCCGATGTGTACTGCAGGTATGCGGTTTTGGGCAGCGCCACGGGCGTCGCGGGCCTGGCCGGTGAGTCGAAGTCCAGTGTGTCGACCTCGATGAACTTCGGGGCTCGCTGCCGGGGGTCGACCTGCCCGTATTTGCGGATGTCGTCGACCACCACCGACGTGGTGAGCACCGCGACCGGCGTGGAGTCCTTCATGGCCCCGGTCACTCGTTCATCGTGTTGCCGCAGCTGCGGCATCGTCAGCGGTACCGCGACGAAGCCGGCCTGCAGTGCGCCGAAGAACGCGATGATGTACTCGAGGCTCTGGGGGGCCAGGACGACTGCGCGGTCGCCCGGGGACCCGACCGTCCGCAGCTTGTCCGCGACGGCCAGCACGCGGTCGTAGAACTCCGACCAGGTCAGGGTCTCGGTGATTCCGGCCGGATCGGATTCGTAGTCGACGAATGTGTAGGCGGTGTCGTCAGGCTGCTGCTGTACGCGATGGGCGAGCAGCTCGGGGATGGTGGCTACAGCCGGCGCAGTCAGTGCTGACATCAGTGTTCCTTTCTGGAAAAGCTCCCAACATCGTCTCGCGCTGGGGACCGATTGGCGAAATCGGCGCCCGCGACGTCAATTCGACTCGACACTGTCGAACAGTGAGCCGAGCAGGCTGTCTCCTGGGTCGTCAGCGTCGTCAGGGCCCTCGCCGGAGGCGTCGTCGGCACTCTCCGGTACGAGCTGTTGGGCCAGATAACCCGAGAACGTCGTGATCGTGGGGTGGTTGAACAGCATCGTCGCCGAGAGCTCCAGGCCGACCAACTTCTCCACCTCCCGGCGGATGGACATCGCCATCACCGAGTTGAGCCCCATCTCGGCGAACGGTCGATCGGTGTGCACGTCGCTTTCGGGCAGACGCAGTTCGGCGGCCAGGATGGCGCGCATCCCGGCTTCCAACTCGGTGCGCAGCTCGTCGGGCGCCATCGCCGTCCAGTCCCTCGTCGGCGCTGCCGACCGGTGCGCGTCGCGCGTGACCGCGGCCGCATCGGCCGCGGACTGCATCGGCGCCATCACCACCTGGTCGACGTCGAACCGGGTGACGAAGTCCCACGCCGCGAATGCTTCGGCAGCGGCGACCGGACGGGAGCCCACCCGCTCCAGCTCGGAGATGACGACCTGCGCTTCGCTGCCGAACCCGAGCCCACGCCAGGCCACCCAATCCAGGCTGACGGTGTTGTCACCGCGGAGACGCCGGGAGCGTGCCAATGCGTCCAGGTAGGCGTTGCCCGCGGCGTAGGCACCCTGGCCGGGGATACCGAACACCGATCCGGCCGAGGCCGTCAAGTACAGGAAGTCCAGGCTGTCGACCGGGAACAAGGTGTCCAGCACCCGCGCGCCGGCGATCTTGGGCCAGACGGTCTTCTCGAGGCGACCAGGGTCGAGCTCGGTCAACAGTTGCGCCTCGGTCACGCCGGCGGCGTGGATGACACCACGGATCGGCGGGGAGCCGTGGGCGTCCCGGTCCTCGAGCAGGGCCCGTACGGCGTCCTCGGAGCCGATGTCGAGGGCGACGGTGTCCACCGATATGCCGCGCATCTCGAGGGCCCGGATGGCGGCCACCTTCTGGGCGGTCGCGGCGTCGAGCGCACCGTCCCAGTGCGTTCGCGCCGGCAACGGGCTGCGGCCGGCAAGGATCAGCCGCCGGGCGCCGCGGTCAGCCAGCCAGTCGGCCATCAGCAGCCCCAACACACCCATGCCGCCGGTGATCAGGTAGGCCGCATCGGGCCGGCAGCGCAGTACGTCGCGCTGCGGTGTGTCGCCGATCTCGGCCAGCGCCGAGGTGAGCAGTTGACCGTCGCGCAGCAGGGCCACCGACTTGACCGGGGTTGCCAGGGCGGCGGCGATCGCGACAGCGGCATCACCGGCTGCCGGTGTCTCGACGGGTAGATCGATCAGGCCACCCCACAGCTGCGGCTGCTCGGCGCCGATAACTCCGGCCAGACCCCACAGACAGCTCTGGCGTAACGCATCGGCGGTAGCCGACTCGTGCACGCCGCGGGTGACCAGCCACAGCGTCGCGGGGTTGCGCGGGTCGCGCTCGGCGAGCCGGGCGACGAGGTCGGCGACCTCGGCGGTGAGCCGGACAGCGGCGTCGAGGTCGGAGTCGCCGGTCGGGGAGGCGAAGTAGACGACGTGACGGGCATCGGCGACGTCACCGTTGCGGTCCCCCACACTGTCGTGCAGTGCGTCGGCGACCTCGCCGGTGCCGACCACCGCGACGGTGCCCGCCGTGGCATCGGCGGTGTCGGCTGCGTCGATGTCGGCTTGCCAGACCAGCCAGTCCAGGCGGTGCGCGACCTGGCGCGGGTCGGTGTCGGCGGCGGCGCCAACGGTGTCGACATCTACCGGGCTGTACCGCAGTCCACGCAGATCGGCGCACGGCGTCCCGTCGGCCGCTGTGACGAAGATGTCGACGAGCAGGTCGTCGCCGTCATGTCCGCGGCTGTGCACCGCGACCGTGCCGCGCGAGTCGGTCAGAGGCGCGTGGATGCTGATCTCGCGGGCTGCCGACGGAACCAGCAGCCCGGTGGTGGATGCGTCGACCAAACGGCCGATGTTGACCGCGGCATCGAGTAGCGCTACCCGCGCGGCGTCGTCAAGCTCGACGACCGTGCTCTGTTGCCCGCTGCCGGCCTCGTGGGAGGCGGCCCTCCACGGGTACGCCATCCCTTCGATACCCCATGCCGTGTGCAGTTCCGGTAGTGCCGCGGGGTCGTAGCCCGTCGTATCGGTTGCCCCGGCTCGGGGGTCGGAGATGTCGGGCTCGAGGTTCGCCGCGTTCGTGATCGACGCGCTCGCATGCCGGACCCATCGGGCGCCGGCGGCCTGACCGTCAGACGAATCCAGCGTCGAGGACACGGTGACGGTGTCACCGTCGGCGAAGACCTGAACCATCCGTGGCCGGTCGAGCGTGATCGGGAACTCGAAACGCACGTCGCGCACGGTCGTCGCACCGTCGGCGGCCCCGCCGGTTGAGGCGACCGCCGCCTCCGACAGGGTCTCGATCAACACCGACAGCGGAACGATCTCCACCCCGGCAAACCGGTGAGATTTGGGATATGGCCTGGCTTGCGGCACGAGCCGTGCCTGCCACAGATGTGCCGGCCGGCGACCGGTGACGATGGTGTGAGTGCCCAGCACGGTTCCGGGACGCGGGGCCGAGGCGCCCGACGAGGCCGCACGTTTCTTGATCGCCCAATGTCGGGTGTGGTGCCACGGTGTGGTGGGCAGTGGGATGTGCGGCTCGCCTGGGTGCGGGGTCTCGCGGGCATGGTTGGTCGATGTCGCGTTGAGCGTCGTGTGGAAGGTCAACGTGTCGTCGGCATCCCGGGTCAGGGTGCCGAAACTGCGGTGCTGCCCGGTCGTCAGCGTGTCGTTGATCGCGTAGGTCAGGATCGGGTTGGCACTTACCTCGATGAAAGTGCCGATCTCTCGGGCTGCGGTGGTGATGGCCTGGCTGAACCGGACGGGCTGGCGCACGTTGGCCACCCAATAGTCGACGTCCAGCGTGGGCTCTGATCCCTCATCGTCGCCGGCATCGGTGATCGTGGACAGGAACGGGATGTTCGGTGTCCTGGGCGTCAACCCCTTCAGCGCGTCGCGAAGGTCAGGGAGCACGGGGTCCATCAGGGCGGTGTGGGAGGCGACCTCCATGTTGACCCGACGGGCGAATCCGTTCCCGGCGGTGACCGCGGCGATGGCGGCGTCGATCTGGTCGGGCAGGCCCGCAACCACGGTTTGGCGTGGAGATAGGTAGCCGGCGATCTCGACGCTGGGGTAGTCGACGACGAATTCCTCCGCCGTGTCAGGGTCCAGTTCGACCAGTGCGACGGCGCCCTGCCCGGCTAGGCGGGACATGATTGAGGAGCGTTGCGCGATGACCCGCAGGCCGTCGGACAGGCTCAGGGCGCCGGCGACCACGGCTGCGGTGACCTCGCCCATGGAATGCCCGATCACCGCATCGGGGTGGACGCCGTAGGAGCGCCACAGTTCGGTGAGGGCCAGTTGCAGGCCCATCAGTACCGGCTGGACTTGGGCGTCGCCGCTGATCGGTTGGCCGTTGGCGATGATGTCGTACAACGAGAAGCCGACGTGTTCGACGAACACCGGTTCGATCTCGGCAAGCGCGGTGACGAACGCGGACTCGTCGGCCAGCAGTCGCCGTGCCATCCCAGGCCACTGCGAACCCTGCCCCGAATACACGAACACCGTGCCGCGCTTGCACCCATCGGTGTGGGGAGCGACGACGCCGAGTGCGGTGTGGCCCTCGGCAAGGGCTCGCAGCCCCGCGATGGCCTGCGTCTTGTCGCGGGCGGCCACGGTGGCGAATTTCGCGTGCTGGGAGCGGTGGTGGTTGAGGGTGTGGGCGACCTCAGACAGTGAAGTCGATGAACCCTGCGGCCCGATCATCCAGTCGGCGAGCACGCCCGCCTGCGCGGCGATGCGCGCCGGGCTCTTGCCCGACACCACCAACGTGGTCACCGCCGGCGTCGCCGATGAATCCGCGTCCACAGGTGCGGGCACCGCATCGGGTGCCTGTTCGATCACTACGTGGGCGTTGGTGCCACCGAACCCGAACGAGGACACCCCGGCCCGGCGGGGCCGCCCCACCGGCGCCCAGTCGGTGAGTTCGTCGATGACCTTCAGCCGCAGGTTGTCGAACGGGATGTGCGGGTTGGGGTGTCGGTAGCCGAGATTGGCGGGGATCTTGTTGTGTTGCAGCGCCAGTACGGCTTTGGTGAAGCCGGCGATACCGGCTGCGGCTTCCAGATGTCCCAGATTGGACTTGACCGCGCCGATCAGCAACGGTGCGTCGGCGGGGCGGCCACGTCCCAGGACCGTACCCAATGCGCGGGCTTCGATCGGATCGCCCAGCAGTGTGCCGGTGCCGTGGGTTTCGACGTAGTCGACTTCGCGTGGCTCCACCCCCGCGGCTGCGTAGGCAGAGCGCAGCACCGCCATCTGGGCGGCCGGGTTGGGCGCGAGCATCCCGTTGGAGCGGCCGTCCTGGTTCA
>JAGQTR010000495.1 GCA_020438915.1 Mycobacterium sp. | reverse complement strand
ACGCGCGCGGCGCCGCCGGTCGTCGAGGTCGCGCCGGGCGTCAAGCCAGTCGGCGCGAAGGGTGCGGTAACGGCTCAGCGGCTTGGCGACGTCGGCGTAGCGGTCCAGTGCCGCACGCTGCTGATCGGGCCGCATCAAGCGCAGCTGATCGTTCTGGCCATGCAGGGTCAGCAGTTCGTTGGTAAATCCGCTCAACGACTTGGCCGGTACGCTGCGGCCTCCGAGGTATGCCCTCGACGGTCCCTCACGACTGACCGTCCGAGCTGCGATGACGCTTCCGTCGTCGTCACGCTCGGCGCCCGAGGTGTCCAGCATCTGGTCTATTCGCGCGGCCACCAACTTGCCGAGTTCGGCTGTCACGAAACGGCCTTCGACTACCGCCCGGTCGGCCCCCGAGCGCACCTTGGTCGGGTCGGCGCGGGCACCTCCCAGGAGATGCAATCCGGTGACGACCATCGTCTTGCCTGCACCGGTCTCGCCGGTCAGCACGGTCAGACCACCGTCGAACTCAGCGGTCGCGGCTCCGATAGCCCCCAGCGACTCGATACGAATCTCGGCTAGCACTACTGTCCGCGCCACCCCGTGACCGGCAACCTGAACTTACGTACCAACCGATCGGTGAACGGCGCGCTGTCCAGGCGCACCCACTTCAGTGGTGTGCCGCACCGTGTCACCTCAAGCCTGCCCCCGGCAGGCAATACCATCTCCCGGCGTCCGTCGCAGAAGACCAGGGCATCGTGGCCGTGCGCCTCAATCTCGATGGCGATCGAGGCTGCCGGGCTGGTCACCATCGGGCGGGCGAACAGTGCGTGGGCGTTGTTGGGAACCACCAGGATCGCTTCCAGATCCGGCCACAGCACCGGACCACCCGCGGAGAACGCATACGCGGTCGATCCGGTGGGTGTCGAGACCAGCACTCCGTCACATCCGAATGCCGACACGGGTCTACCGTCGACCTCGAGTACGACGCCCAGCACGCCCAACCGCGGACCTTTCTCCAGGCTGGCCTCGTTGAGTGCCCAGCCGCGGTCCAAGAGCTGCCCCCGCGCGCGGACCGCCAATTCCAGCGTCATCCGTTCCTCGACCACGTAGTCGCGGCGGATGACGTGCTCGAGCACCGCGTCGATCGAATCCGCTTCGGCCTCGGCCAGAAAGCCAATCCTGCCCAGATTGACGCCGAGCACCGGAATCTCGACATTGCGAGCGAGATCGGCGGCGCGCAGGAAAGTACCGTCGCCGCCGAGTGCCAGCACCAACTCGCATCCTTCGGCGGCCCGGGGGTCCGCGTCGACCACCTCGATCTCCACACCCATCGCCCGCATGTCATCGGGCGCCAGATGCAGCGGTCCTCGATCTACCGCCTCGGCGGAGAGCACCCGAAGGGCAATTCTATTGTCGCCAAGCACTTTCTCCACTCGTCGCGCGACCTCGGTCGCCTCCTCGCGGCCGATGTGGACGACCAGCAGGATCGTGCGTTCCTCAGCCTTCTCGGCTTTCGGAGCCTTCTCAATCATTGCGGCCCCTTTTCGACGGCCTGGCGAATCGCCATGTCGAGTGAGCCCGCCGGTAGCGGGCGGTCTGTGTCGGCGCGCAGGTGCAGAAAGTACTCGACATTGCCGGCGGGACCGGGCAACGGGCTCGCGACGACGGCTACGGTGTGCCACCGCAGTTGGGCGGCGCGCTGCGCCACCGCGAGCACCGCGTCCACGCGCAGTTGCGGGTCGGAGACAACCCCCCCGGCGCCCACGCGGTCCTTCCCGACCTCGAATTGTGGTTTCACCATGGGAACGATATCGG
>JAGQTR010000494.1 GCA_020438915.1 Mycobacterium sp. | reverse complement strand
TGCCGTCCGGGCGCAGATAGTCCAGGGTGCTGTTCTTGCGAACTTCGGTCAGCTTGCGGGACAGCCGGTGCGCCAATGCGATCGGCAGCGGCATCAACTCCGGCGTGTCGGCGATCGCGTAGCCGAACATCAACCCCTGGTCACCGGCGCCTTGGGCGTCCAGCGGATCCGCCGCACCTTCCACCCGGGTCTCGTGCGCGGTGTCGACGCCGATGGCGATGTCAGGCGACTGTGCCCCGATTCCAATGTTCACCCCGCAGGTCAGACCATCGAAACCCTTGTCGGAATGGTCGTAGCCGATATCGAGGATTCGTTTGCGCACGGTATCGGTGATGTCGGCGAACGCGGACTTGGCGGTCGTGGTCACCTCACCGACAACGTGCACCTGACCCGTGGTCACCAGCGTCTCGACCGCGACCCGCGACCGGGGATCGTCGGCGAGCAAGGCGTCCAGCACCGAGTCACTGATGGCGTCACAGATCTTGTCTGGGTGCCCCTCGGTTACCGACTCACTGGTAAACAGCCGAGCTTCACTCACAATCGATCCCTTCCACTCAAGACTTGTCTCGAGATAATTCGTCGGGTGGCCCTCCGACCACGCCAGAAAGACGACAGTTGTGTCCGGCTTACCCGCCACCGCTGTGCAGGAAAGCCACGATCGCGTCCACAATACGGCTGGCGATCAGCGTCTTCGAACCGTGCTCCATGGCCGTCTCGGCTCCGTCGGCCGAAAGTAGCCAGCCGTCGTTGTGATCCACCTCGAAGGCACGGTTGTCGCCGACGGCGTTGACCACGAGCAAATCGCAGCCCTTGCGCTTCAGCTTGGCGCGCGCATAGAACAGCACATCGCCGTTCGCGTCGCCCGTCTCCGCGGCGAACCCCACGATGGCTTTCATGTTGGGTAGCTGGCCGTCGGCGCGAGCACGCACCGATCCGACCAGGACGTCGTCGTTGCGGACCAGCTCAATGGTGGGGTCGCCGGCGGTATCCGGACCCTTCTTGATCTTGCTGGTCGCCTGATGGGCCGGCCGGAAGTCCGCGACAGCAGCAGCCATGACCAGAACGTTCGCCTCAGGCGCGTGCTTGGAGACCGCATCGCCGAGCTGGGCAGCCGAACCGACGTGGACCACCTCGACACCCGCCGGGTCGATGAGTCCGGCGGTGTTGCCGGCGATCAACGTCACCTCGGCACCACGCTGGGCCATCACGCGGGCCATGGCATAACCCTGCTTGCCCGAACTGCGGTTACCGATGAAACGGACCGGATCGATGGGTTCGCGGGTGCCCCCGGCGGTCACCAGCACCTTCACGCCGGACAAGTCATAGGGAAGCGCGTCGCCGCGGTCGAGGAGCAGGTGAGCCAGCGTGCTGATCTCCTCGGCCTCTGGCAGGCGGCCCGCACCGGTGTCGGCGCCGGTGAGCCGGCCCGAGGCCGGCTCCATCACAATCGCACCGCGGCGCCGCAGCGTGGCCACGTTCTCCACGGTCGCCGGATGAAACCACATCTCGGTATGCATTGCCGGAGCGAAAAGCACCGGGCATCGTGCGGTCAGCAGCGTCGCGGTCAGCAGATCGTCAGCGCGCCCGGCGGCGGCGCGGGCCAGTAGATCGGCGGTGGCCGGCGCGACCACGACGAGGTCGGCGGATTGACCAATCCGGACATGCGGTACCTCGTGGACGTCTTCGAAGACGCCGGAGCGAACCGGATTGCCCGACAACGCCTCCAACGTGGCGGCGCCGATGAACCGCAACGCCGATTCGGTAGGGACGACCCGGACCGAATGCCCCGCCTCGGTGAGTTGACGGACCACTGTGGCCGCCTTGTAGGCGGCAATGCCACCGGCGACGCCGACGATGA
>JAGQTR010000493.1 GCA_020438915.1 Mycobacterium sp. | reverse complement strand
CCACGTCGGTGCCCATCGCCCCCATCGCGATGCCCAGGTCGGAGGTGGCCAGAGCCGGGGCGTCATTGACCCCATCACCGACCATAGCCGTCGACTGGCGTTGGCGTAGTTCACCGATCAGCGCGGCTTTGTCCTCGGGTCGTAGATCGGCGTGCACGATGTCTATTCCGACTTGGCGGGCCAGCGCGTGGGCTGTGGCAGAGTTATCCCCGGTGAGCATGGCCACCTGATAACCGTTGCCGCGCAACTGCTCCACGACCTGACGGGCCTCCGGGCGTAGCTCGTCGCGCACCGCGATCGCTCCGATGAGCTTGTGGTTGTCCTCCACCAGGACCGCGGTGGCCCCGGCAGCCTGCATGGCCGCGACCCGCCGGGCCAGCGGGCCCGGGTCAAGCCACCCGGGCCGGCCTAGTCGCAACATTCGGCCGTCACGGTTCCCGGTGAGGCCGGCGCCGGTGACCGCGTCAACTTCCTCCGCCGGGCGGACGGCCCCGGCTTCGGCGAGAATCGCTGCCGCCAGAGGATGTTCGCTGCGGACCTCCAGGGCCGCCGCTACGTCGAGTACCTCCTCGCGCGTGGCGCTGTTGGTGGTGGCGACTGCGATGACGGTGGGCTTGTTAGCGGTCAGGGTGCCGGTCTTATCCAACGCCACCGTGCGCACCGCCCCAAGGGACTCCAACGCTGCTCCACCCTTGACTAGGACGCCGAGCTTGCTGGCCGCACCGATCGCTGCGACCACGGTGACCGGCACCGCAATCGCCAACGCGCACGGAGAGGCCGCCACCAATACCACCAGGGCCCGCTCGATCCACACCAACGGATCCCCCAGCGCGCTGCCGATGACCGCGATGAGCGTGGCGGCGACCATGATCCCGGGAACCAACGGTTTGGCGATCCGGTCGGCCAGGCGCTGGCTGGCGCCCTTGCGGGACTGCTCGGCCTCCACGATCGCCACGATGCGGGCCAGGGAGTTGTCCGCGGCGGTGCTGGTGACCTCGATTTCGAGCACCCCAGTGCCGTTGATCGACCCAGCGAACACTTCGCTGCCCGGCCCGGCCTCGACCGGCACGGATTCGCCGGTGATCGCCGAGACATCCAGCGCAGTGCGCCCTGACACGATCACTCCGTCGGTGGCCACACGTTCCCCGGGCTTAGCCAGCATCTGGTCACCCACCCGCAATTCGCTCGGGACAATGGTGGTTTCGGTGCCGTCACGGCGGACCGTAGCCTTATCGGGGACCAGCGACAACAAGGCCCGCAGGCCGCGGCGGGTGCGCGCCAGGGAGTACTCTTCGAGGCCTTCGCTGATGGAGAATAGGAACGCCAGCATGGCGGCCTCGCCGACCTCGCCGAGGATCACCGCACCTACCGCGGCGATCGTCATCAGCGTTCCCACCCCGATCTGTCCCTGGGCGAGTCGCCGTAGTGTGGAAGGCACGAAAGTCCACGCCCCGATCAGTAGCGCGAGCGCATATAGACCGACCTCGACCGGGCGCGATGCACCGGACCAGCCGACCCCATAGCCGACCACCAGCACCACACCCGCCAAAGCTGCCGCGCGCAGCTCGCCGACCTCCCAGAGCCGTTGGGGTTCGTGCTCGTCCCCCCCGCTAGGGCGATCGTTGTCGCAACCACACGCCTCGCTCATCGCGCTGCCTTGCGCCCAACGGGGTCGCCGTAGCTGGGGCACAAGGCAACCGCACTGTCGGTGGCCGCCAGGACCGCTTCGGCGGCGCGAAACATCTCCAGCAACTCTGGGCGGGCCAGCCGATACACCGAGGCGCGCCCCTGCGCCCGAAAATCCACAAGCCCGCAGTCGCGCAGGCAGGCCAGATGCGCCGACACCGTCGACTGGGCCAACCCCAACTCGCCCGTCAGATCTACCACCCGGGCCTCACCGCTGGCCAACCGGCGCAGGATCGCCAGGCGGGTGCCATCTGAAAGGCTGTGAAACAACGCCGCCGCCGAATCCAAATTCAGCCAGGTCTCGATCGAACCACCTATCATCGTCATATAACGATGATAGCGTCTATCTTCGATTTATGAATCAGACGCCGTTCATCACCGACGCTAAGGTGTAGGACCGTCGATTCTGGGCGAAAACGGGGGCAGGTGATGCTGACTGTCGCCGTGCCGGGGTGAGCTTGCCCTCACAGATGCCTCGCGCCACGCCAGTCAGCCAAGCTCTCGCCGGGCAAACCGAGGGGACAACGCCGCCCCGGTGTATTCGGTGGCATCATCGAGCGGATCCAACTGGCGCACAGCCGGTCAGCAAACCGTCGCGTTTGGTCCGGCGGGGTCACCGGTACACCCGTGGGATCGACAGCCGCACCCGTACCGGCGGGCTCGATTACTCCCAGCTGCCGACTACACGCCATCGTCGGAGCGCCGCGCTCAATCCAGCGAAATGCTCTGGCCTACAGTGCAATCTA
The DNA here is from genome assembly GCA_020438915.1 of Mycobacterium sp. Classification (GTDB taxonomy): domain Bacteria; phylum Actinomycetota; class Actinomycetes; order Mycobacteriales; family Mycobacteriaceae; genus Mycobacterium. The sequence continues at coordinate 2,525 of JAGQTR010000493.1, read as the reverse complement.
GGCCGACTAGCGCCCAACGGAGAGATGCGTCGCGGTGATCTGAACATCTAGGGACCCAGCGCCCGCTGGTCGCGCTAGGTCAAGGGCAAGGACAAAGGCTGGAAGCCCGTTCGCTAGTTTCGTAGGCAAAAATCGCTTTGGTGCGTAACGGCGGAATGAGGACCCCGTGGTTCTTCTCGTGGAGTACGGATCGCTCCTAGGAGCGCAGCGCACTACCTTCTATCCACGCCTCCCAGGGCACTCCCCAGTCACCGTTCTGCCACTGCCGCAACGGAGCGCCGCCGGTGTTGCGAATCTCGACTACGTCGCCGGGCTGAGAGAATTCGTAGAACCATTCGGCATTCGCGGCGCTGAGGTTCAGGCACCCCGCCGACACGTTCGTGTTGCCTTGTGCCCACACGGTGGCTTCGCGCTCATGCAGATAGATGCCGTCGGGGCTGATCCGTACTGCATGGGGAACGCTGATCTTGTACCCCGACGGGGAGTCAACGGGTAGCCCGTAGGTGGAGGAATCCATCAGTACCGGATTCTGCTTATCCATCACCGTGTAAACCCCAGGTTGGGTCCAGAACGCAATCGTTTTGCCACCCACGGTCTCCGTCCCGCCTCGCCCCATCGATGTCGGCATCGTCCGCACTAATTTGCCGTTTGCGTACACGCTGACATGTTTAGTGGCGTCATCGGCAATCGTCACATGCGAAGGACCGATGTTGAAACCGACGCTTTTGTCTTGTCGGCCATATAGCCCATCGCCCAGATCGGCGCCGTAGATCTTGGCATCTATCGTCACGCGGGTGCCTGAAGGGTAGTACTCCCGTGGCCGCCAGTGCGCCCGCTGGTCGTTGACCCAGTACCAGGAACCCTCGACCGCCGGGCTTGTTGATACCTGCAGTTGCCGTTCGGCAGCGGCCCGATCGACGATCGGGTCATCAAAGCGGGCAACGATTACGGTGCCGACGCCGTAGGTCCCACCCTGAGCCAACGCGGCGCCGGAAGTGGCGGCCAGCGTAACGTCGGTCTGGTTATGGGGCACGGCAGTCGCAAACTTCGACACCTCGGTGACCGTAGTGGCATCCTCCCCGCGGCCGGTAACAGTGAGCGTGTAGGTGCGCCCATACCCCAAGGCTTCCGCCGGCCGCCATTCGCGGTTTCCGGCCAACATGGCACCCGCGACCGGCCTGCCGTCCTCGTTAACCATCCGCACTTCAGTCAACGTGCCCGCAGTCGCGGTCACCTTGACCGCACCCACTGGTGCGACGTCGCCGGAACCGGACAACGGCTCCATGTGCACCACCGGCGGCGATGGCGCGCGCACAGGCAATTCCTCGGCGGCGGTATCTAACGTAGCTTGGACGCGAGGTGGCGTTTCCAGGACAGCACTTCGTGAAGCCGTCGCCACAGTTGCGACGGCGATGCACGCGCCAATCGCGACCAGCGGCCGCCCGCCTTGGAATCGCACAACTATCTCCTGATACCGAATACATGACGCACTGCAGTATCCAGTACGTACTCATATAGTACGTTTGTCCTCAAGCTGAAAGTTGGCAGCGAGCCGGTCCTCACCGATACCCGACCACAAAATCGCCCTGAGCGGGATTCGGGCGTCGACGTCGGCAGGAGTGGCAGCGATCTAATCGTTGATGCGTTCGCGGGAGGCGCGCTGACGAAGGCAGCACGGCTATTCGCTCCCGACCTGTCGAGCACCTCGTATGCCGCAACTACTGCCGGTTGGCGTGATCGTCGTTGGCGCAGAGCATCTTACAGCATCCAAGCGAGCGCGCTCGGAACCCTACGGACGTCGTCGTTTGCGCGGAGTCCGCATAGGTAGACAGATACATCCATGTCACCGCTGGGGCACTACCGCGTGCTCGCACCACCCTGAAGAACCATGCGGTTCATCTGGACTGGTCCGACGCGAGGAGAATTCGGGCTAGGCGAGTCGTTGTCTCAACGCCGTCATCGTATCCGCCCTCGCCTTCCAGCGAGTTCATGATCGCCAAAGTGTAGCGCTGCTGAGGGCCCGCGAAGCCAACGCTATTGACGACCCAGCCGCCCTGTTCTTGTGACCATCCATTCTTGTTGCCGGGGGTCATGGCAGTGCCCGCTCCCCACACTCCCCACCGCTGGTTGGGGTCGAGGTGCTGCATCTCGTACACGATGGCGGCGGTTTGTTCCGGCGGCAGCCTGGTGAGGGTGTAGTTCATCAAGCGGTCAAGGTCGTCGGTGTTGGATTTCTGGAAGCCCCAGTACGGGTAAGTGCTGCTGAAGCCTTGCTGCGGTTGGAGGTTGGTCATGCCGTAAGTCGGGAAATTGCGGTTGAACGCCATGTTGTCGGGTCCGCTGTAGCGTTTCCAGAGAGTGTCTGCGGCTCCGCTGTCGGACGAGTGCATCATGTCGGTCATGAGCTGACGGTCGGCCGGGGTTAGCGCGATCTGGCCAGCGCGCGCCCGGGTGAGCAGGTCAACCACCATAGCAAGTTTGATGGTGGATGCGGTCCACATCAAGGTGCCTGCCGCGCCGTTACG
>JAGQTR010000492.1 GCA_020438915.1 Mycobacterium sp. | reverse complement strand
TTCAATGCCGCCTTCCAGCGGATAACGCGCCGAGTCGTCTTCGGCAACCGGGCTGCCGACGACACACGTCTGACCGAGGTATTGGGCGAATTGATGTCGGCCGGCAACAAGATGCCCGGTGAACCTGCCCCGCAGTACGGTGAGTTCCTCTCCATGATCGACGGATACCTCGATGCCCCAGAGCCGGACAGCCTGGCCTCGTTGATCCCGCAGGCTCCGACTCCCCCCGATGTCACACCGTCGGGTCAGGTGATCCATTGGCTGTTCGCGATGGGTGACACACTGGCGGCCAACGTCTTCCGCGCTCTTGGGGCGCTTGCCTCCCACGGCGAGCAACGCCATGAGGTGGAAGTCGAGATGGCCAATCGGGACATCACCTCCGCGGCAGGCATCGTCTCGCTCGACTACCTGTCCGGGTGCCTGTTCGAGGCGATGCGGCTCTGGCCGGCGACCACGATGTTCGGCCGGGTGGCTATCCGCGATGTCGAATTCCCCAACGGCGCGATACTGCCGGCGGGTGGCCAGGTGCTCATCTACAACGTGTTCAATCACCGCAACCGCGACCGCATTCCGTACGCAGATCGCTTCTCCCCAGGAGAATGGGTCAGCGGCGATGCCGGCAGCGACTGGTCCTACAACTTCTTCAGTCACGGTCCGCAGGTCTGTCCGGGTATCGGCCTGTCCATGCTGCTCGGACAGACGGTGCTTGCCCACCTCATCGACGCCGGGGTTCCCGCAGTCTCGGGTACAAGGTTGGATCCGACCAAGCCGCTGCCCCACAGCCTCGACCTGTACGGTTTCAGCGTCGATATCAAAACACGCTGGTAGCGAGGTACTTCCAACTCAGCGAGCGTCTACTGATGTCCGCCGCCCGTCCGCCAGGACCCCTTCTACGCGCCGGGTTCTCGCAGCTGTGGCTCAGCGCCCGCGACTGGCCGCCGTCCGAGGGGACCTGGTTGTCGGTGATCAGGCGTTCAGCGGTGGTCGCTGTTTTCATGGTGATCGGATTGACTACCGGCAACCTCGTCGCCGGCATCGGGGCAGCCTTCGGAGCCCTGCAAATGGGGCTTATGGAAGCGGCAGTGCCGCTACGCCGATTGTTCTGGCTATTGGCGCTCAATGTGACGGCGTTGGCCGCCACCGCGTTCGCGGCCTCTGCCCTCGGCGGCACCTGGTGGACCCCAGTGCTGCTTGGCGGCATTGCCTTGATGCAGGGAAGCACCCTGTCAGCCGGGATGATCCCGGGCAACACATTCATCGGGTTGCTGTCGATCGGTGTGATCTTCGCTGCTGTTCCGCGCGGCGTCGTTGATGCAGGAGTCGCTGCGGCGTCGGTCGCCGTGGGGGCCTTGGCACAGACCATGGTGTGGTTGTTGGTGTGGAAACTGGACCGAAAGCTGTTTGTCCGCCGTGCATTGGCCAACGGACTCCGAGTGACCAGGCGCATGCTCAATCAGAATCCCGGTGACGCACGCTTCATGACAATGGCGTCCACCGAGCCAGAGCGCATCCTGTCGATCCTCGAATCATCTGGCGTTTCCTCAGCGCTCCTCGCCGAAGCCCAAGCGGTGTCCGTCGCCACTTCCGAGGTTCGGCGCAGCGTCATCTCCTGGATGGTGCTACACAACCCCTCAGCCGCGGAGAAGCAACGACTCGCGGTTCATCTGGATCAGCTGACTGCCGTACTCGATGACGTACCAGGGCGACCCATTGCGCGGCTCGGCGGCTATACCTTTTCCGCACATCCGGATTGGGCCTGTGACCACGCGCTAGCTGCCGACCTGGCCGACCTGGAACGCACGATTTCGGCGTATCGGACCGCGGAACACAAGAGGGCCCCCGATACTCGACCACCGCCAACCAACGAACTGGCCGCTACCCTCAAGTCGCTGAGCGCAGCCAACCCGAACCTTCACTACGGGATCAGGATGGCGTCGGCTATCGCGGTCGGGCAGGCCATCACGCTTGTGGTCGATGTCGCGCACTCGTTCTGGGTGCCGCTCACGATCGTGTTTGTCCTCAAACCCGACTGGTCCTTCACCGCCGTACGCACCGTCGGCAGGATCGCCGGCAACCTCGCGGCGGTGCTCATTGTTCCGTTCGCGCTGACCTTGGCCGGCAGCCAGATATGGGCGTTCGCACTGCTGATGTTCGTGCTCGCCGTGATCATGTATCGCTATTTCACCGGCAATTACATCGCGGCCTGTCTCGGACTGGCCGGCAGCGTTCTGGTGCTCGACGAAGTCCTGACACCTGACGACTCCCTGTACGCGGCAAGATTCATCGCCACTGTTGTCGGCACGATCCTCGCCCTGGTCTTCTCGCTCATTGTCCCGACGTGGCGCAGTGCGCACTCACCCCGGTACCTCACCCAGACAGTAGCTGCCTTGCGGACCTGGACCGCCGCGACGATGCAGGCGCTCGTGAGCCCGGATTCCTGCTCTCCCAGCGAGTTACGCGGAGCCGGGGCGAATGCTCGACGAGCGCTTTACCCGCTTCGGTCGACGGCTGAAGCCGCGATGCTCGAACCGGTCGGGCGCATCGACCGGACCGCGCTCAGGGCGCAGTCGTTGCCGCCGAAAGAATCGACCTGAACCTGCTGGCCTTGGCCGGCTACGCACAGCACCTTAATCGATCGGGGCTGCCGGGACTCCTCGATCCGCAACGAGCCAACTGGGTCCTGGCGGAACTGGACGGTGCTGTTCGGGCAGCCAACCTGGAGCCCACCGCCCCGATAGCAGCTCGACACGTTGTCGGCGCCGCCACGCCGGACACCGCCGAGCGACGTGCCCTGTTCGTGCAAGTGGATCAACTCGGTGAAAGCGCCGCGGCACTCTCGGACGTGCTGCAGCAGTTCTACGCCGGTCCGCGGCCTGCTATCCGGGGGCTTCCCGGATAGTGCGGCTCAATCTCGGCCGGGCACCTGCGCGCGCCAGGGCCCGTACTCACCGCGGGTGCTGGCAGCTTTCCATGGCCCGCGCGTGGGGGGCTGGCCTGCGGAGACGATCTGAACCGGCTGATAGCCGCTGGTGACCCCGGACACCGTGTCCAGGGATGCGGGCATTCTGCTGAGCTGTCGGCCGATGGCTGCCCGAATTGCCGCCATCACCGCCGGGGGCGCCTGGACATGCGGCAGTTCGGCGATTCCCCGCATGCCGTACGGAACTCCGGGTTCGGCGTTCTCCAGGAATCGCACGTTGATCGTGGGCGCATCGACCGTGCTGGGTACCAGGTAGGTCTCCCAGCCGGGATTGAGAATGTGACCGTCATGCGCCTGGAGATTCTCCATGGTGGCCAGGCCCATCCCCATCAACGCACCCCCTCGTATCTGCCCTGCGGCTTGTGCAGGGTTCACCACCCGGCCGGCGTCCTGCGCGACGTCCATCTGCACTACCCGGACCAGGCCGAGTTCCGGGTCGACGTCGACCACGCAGCGGCTTGCCGAGAAGTTGAACGTGACGTGCATCGGATGCTCCGAATCCAGCTCGTCGATGGGCCGGGTCCTGCGCACGGCGAACGTCTCGGTAGCCCGGAATTCCAAACCCATACCCGCCTGTTCGACCGACATGAGCGGCTCCCCGCGCTCGTTCACGATGTAATCGTCCCGAATATCCAATTTTGTTTCTGACCAACGGTATTCGTGTTGACAGAACTCGAGAAACCGCTTCTTGAGCGCCGTGGATGCTTTGGCGACCGCGCCTCCGGACGCCATCGTCTGTTCCTGGCCGTCCGTCGTCGTTGCCGGCGGCAACGTGGTGTCGCTGGTGGCGTTGATCTGAACGTCGCTGATTCCCAGCGCGGTCTGCGCGACCTGGATGGCAACGGTGACGAAGCCCTGCCCCACCTCGGCGGCCGAGCAGGTGACTGACACTCGCCCATCGCGGAGTCGTACCAGCGCGGTCGTCTCCACCGGAGCCCCCTCGGACAAGCAGACGTTCTTGGCGGCCGCGCTGAGTGCGACCCCGCGAACAACGTCCCGGGGCCGGGTCGGGGTGCACACACCGCCGGGTAGCCGGGCGTCAGGGGCGTCCAGATCGAGTTCGGCGGGCATCGGCATCGACAGACACTCATCGATGACTTCCTCGACCGGAGCCGGACGGTCCATCAGCTGATTGAAGATCCAACGCTCGCCCTGCTGCATTGCGTTCTTGCGCCGCAACTCCGTCGGATCCATCTCGAGCATTGCGGCGAGTTTGTCCATGTTCGACTCACAGGCGAACATGGGCTCGACGACGCCGAAACCGCGCAGTGAACCGGTCATCCCGTTGTTGGTCGCGACCGACCAGCCCTCGATGTCGGCGTTCGGGATGCGATAGGGGCCTTGAATCAGCGTCGAGGCATTGCCGGTCGCCGATCCTGCGGTGTTCATGTACGGCCCGTTCTCCAGTAGGACCTTGGCCTCCAACTTGACCAGGAGGGCTGCCGGTGATAGCGCGCCAGGAAAGTTTCCCGGCGGGTATAGAGCATCTTCACCGGCCGCAGGGTGTGCAAGGCCAACAAGGCTCCGTGAATCTGCCAGGACAGGACGAACCTTCCGCCGAATGAACCCCCGATTCCCGAGTTCACGACGAGGACCATCTCCTTAGGCAGGGACAGCGCCGCCGCGATCTGCCGCTGATCGCTCTGCAGCCACTGGGTCGCACCGATGATCTCCACACCGCCGCGACCATCCGGACGTGCCAGGCCGGCATCGGGAGCAAGGAACGAGTGATCCTGCCTCGGAGTCGCATATTCGCCCTCGGCAACGACATCGCCGACGATGTCGGGATCACCATGGGTGTATTTCACCTGCCGGTAAATCTGGCCGGCGTTCAAGGCATCGATCGGGTCCGTCACCGGTTCGCGAGGCTCATAGTCGACATCGATGGCCGCGGCCGCTCGCCGGGCGAGTTCGAGGTTCTCGGCTGCCACAATCGCCACCGGTTCACCCTCGTAGCGGACGTATTCGTCAGCGAGCACCGGCGCGTCCCGCTCAACCACCCCGTACCGGTTGTCGGGCACATCCCAGCCACCCAGCACCGCGTGCACACCCGGCATTTCCTTGGCCGGTTGCAGATCGATGGCCCTTATCCGGGCGAGGGGGTGTGGCGAGCGAAGAGTGACCCCCCACAACATTCCCGCTTCCGCAGCGTCGGGGGCGAACTCATACTCCCCACGCACCTTCGCCCAAGAATCCGGACGGGCCCGGGAAGCCCCGATGCCGATCTGGTCCTGGTCCGTCGAGTCGTGAGTCATGTCGTTCGCCTCGCCGCATCGAGTACTGCTTCAACGATCTTGTCGTAGCCGGTGCATCGGCACTGGTTACCGCTCATTCCAATCCGAATATCGTCCTCAGTCGGCTGCTCGTCCCGTCCGGAATATTCCGCCAACAGCGCGTCGCCGGACATGATCACCCCAGGTATGCAATAGCCGCATTGCAGGTCGCGCCCGGCAACCAACGCATTCTGGAGTTCGCTGAGACTCCCGTCGGCAGAACAGTATCCCTCGATCGTGCGAATGCGAGTACCTTCGGCCGCCGCCGCCAACTCGATACATGAATTCACCGCCTGCCCATCGACTTGGACAGTGCACGCACCGCAGTGCCCGGTATCGCAAGCATATTTCGTCCCGGTGAGCCCGAGGTGATACCGAAGGACGTTCAGCAGGGATTCGAAGTACCAAACGTCGGGCAGATGCCTTTCCTCGCCGTTGACGTTGAGCGTCAGGTCGATCTTCTCCGTAGCCACTATTTCCTGCTTCCCTGAAGCTGGGTCTGCATCGCTTGTTCGAGCAACCTGCGGGCCATCACGCCGACCGCGTGTCTGCGATAGTCAGAACTTGCCGCCACGTCGGTAACCGGATCGCACTCCCGTGCCGCCTCGGCCCCGAATTCCGCGCACAGTTCCGGGTCGGGATGCGGTGCAGCCCAGTCGATTCCCTGCTCGGCAAGAGATTCAGCGGTGGCGGCACGGAAAGCCGTCGGTCTTGCATTCCCGATGGCGAGCCGCACCGTACGCCTCTGCGGATCAACCACTATGGCGGTACTCACCACTGCGTAACACGGTCCGTTGCGTGGCCCAACCCGTGTGAACGCGGTGAAACCACTGACCTGCTTGGTCGACACCGCAATGATGAGCCCGGCGTCGTCCTGGGGGATGCGCACCGATTGCAGGTAGTCCGACAGCGCTATCTGCTGTTCGCCGGCGGAGGTCGCGACCCGCACCGAAGCTTCGGAGGCCAGCAACGCCGGCACCAGCGTCTGATCCGCACGGGGAGTGGCGATGTTACCGCCGATCGTGGCTCGATTGCGGACCTGGCGGGTCGCCAACGACCGGGCCGTCTGGGCAAGTAATGGACACCCGTGCGCGATGTCGGAGTTCTGCAGCAACTCCACCGCGGTGGCATTGGCACCGATGTCCACCCCGTCGCCGGTCGGCGTGATCCCCGACATCTCGGGTGCCGTTCGGACGCTGATCAGACTTGTGCGAGAAGCACCGGCCGGGCCGATATCAGCGAACATGGCTGTCCCGCCGCTCAAGAAGCGGGCTTCAGGCTGCTCACGCTTCGCAGCAACGGCTTCTGCCACGGACTCGGCGATGATCAACCGGTCACACTTTCGTGCCACCACGCACTCCTCTTCCTGGCGGACCGGTCAGATTCGGTAGCTGTTGTAGATTGCGACGAAGATCGCGATCTCCACGGCATAGATCACGATGATGAGCGCGGTCCCTTGAAGGGTGCGCGCGAGGCTGGCGTCAGGGCGCAGCCACCACTGCATCACCCGGGTGGTCACCGGCATGAGCACCCAGGTCAGCAGAGCTGTACCAATCAGGTTGAGCGCGAAGACGACGATCGGCAGTTGCGTGCCCAATCCGGGCACCCAGGTATCGCCCCGGACGGCGATTCCGGCACCCAGGTAATTGCCGAGAGTGATGTCCAGAACGGAAACCAAGCCGTACAGAACGGCAAGAACGACCATCGCCTGCTTCCAGGCAGGAGTGCGTTCACCGGTCGCCGCGTCTACTGCAAACCATCGACCGAACCCCCACGGCAGTACTTTGGCGACATCCGGGGCGATTTTGCGAATCCGGTTGACGCCGCGGATCCGTTCCGGAGAGTCCCGCCACCGGGAAAGATCCTCGCCGGTTTCGAATGCGAGCACCGTTGTCCATGTCCTGTCCCTGGGATCCACTGGTGGGTGATGATCAATCCGTACGAATCCGGGGAATTCTGCTGCAGCACGGTCGATTTCGTCTCGCGCCGCGGTGTACTCTAGGACCCGGCGTACTGGAACCACTGAGAGACGACGGCCTCGGTGGCCGTCGGGTGTTCACCGCGATCAACGCGTTCCTCTACCGGCGGAATCGCGAAAAGCTCCGGACTATCGGCCAGCGCGGCCCGGTAGGCCTTCGAGGATAGCCACGCCTCGCGCTCCTCACGGGTCGAGAAGCGGTAGGTCAGCGCCCATTCGTGTCCGCGATCCTCGACGGTGTCGGAGTCGATCACCGCGCCCACGAATCCCGGTGCATTGATCGCCCTGGAAGCCAGTGCCGAAACCCAGCAGTCGAAGTCAGATTCGGAACCGTGCGCCACTTGACATCGCAATACCACTTCGGACGCGGCCGCCACCGGTCTACCGTCGTGAGTCGCCGGATTCGGCACAACCCCCCCTGCTGGTGAACTTCTTCCGCGGAAAAGCCTCCCACGATCGGCCACAGATTTTCGTGAACGCATCTTATTGGGTTCACCGCGCCGGGACACGCGATTCTTCAAAGGCGGGAGGTTTGCGTCGTTGATCCACCGTGGCAACGCAACTTACGGTGCGGATGTGTACCGCTGGTGGCCTAAACAGTTGGCGCTAAGGACTATTGGCGTTGTCGCCGGAATTGGGGTCGACGGATCGGGGTGCGCCGTCGTCGGCTACCTGGTCGGCCAACTCCAGCCCCGCGCCCGCATACACGTTGAAGGCGATGCCGACACCGTGGTCTCGGGCCCAGTTCACCTCATCGTCGTAGCGCGCCACCGCGGCGACTTTGCCGCTGAAACCGGACTCGCGCAGGCACTCCAGCGCGGTGACGTTGGCGCCGTGCCGCGGCATCGCCAGCACCGCGATGCGCACCGAGCCGGAGCGCCGAAGCCGGATCCAGAAGTCCAGGTCGGTGGCGTCACCTTCGATCACCCGCAGCCCCTTGGCCGCAAGTCGCTCGATTCGGGGTCCGTCGTAGTCGACACCGACCACCCGAAGGCCGTAGTGATCGGTCAGTCGCTGGTAGGCGGCGAATCCGACCCTGCCCATTCCGATCACCACGACCTCGGCTCCGCCGGCGTCGCCGGGGCGCTCCTCGAGGTGCAGGCTGCGTTCGTCTTGGGCCGGTAGCCGCGCCGCCATCTTTTCCACCATCAGATGTCCGCGACCGTTGACCAACGCCGATACCACGAAGCTCATCGCCACCGCGATCGACATCTCCACTAGCCAGGCTGGCGCGAGCAAGCCCACCGAGACCCCGACCGACACCACGATCAAGCCGAATTCGGAGTAGT
>JAGQTR010000491.1 GCA_020438915.1 Mycobacterium sp. | reverse complement strand
ACCTGCCGCCGCTGCCGACGGGCCTACTGACCGGATCGGACACCGGCGCCGCGACCACATTCTCGCCGGGGCTGGGAACGCCGGGACTGGGAATCCCGGGCCTGACCGGGGCGCCCTCGCTGACCGACCCCGGGCTGGCCAATCCCGCGCTGACCAACCCAGGTCTGACCAGTCCAACCGGCGCGGCGCCGACCCTGACCACACCGGGCCTGACCACACCGGGGCTCACCGATCCCGGCCTGACCACTCCGGGGCTCACCGTGCCCGGGACGAGCACACCGGGCCTGGCCACACCGTCGCTCACCGATCCCGGCCTGGCCACACCGGGTCTGACCACGCCGTCGGCGTTGACCACACCGGGGCTGACCGACTCCACGTTGGGGGCGGCCCCGATCTCGACCTCGGGACTGCCTATGACCGGGGAGATCCCGATCTCGGCTCCGATCGGGCTGGATCCGGCCCTGGGTAGCTACCCGATCCTGGGCGATCCGTCACTGGCCACCGGTCCGGTTGCCTCCAGCAGCGGCGGGCTACTCGGCGATCTGACCAGTGCGGCCAACCAGTTGGGCGCAGGGGAGGCGATCGACCTGCTCAAAGGGATCGTGATGCCCGCGATCATGTCGGCAGTGAAGCCTGCGGCGCCCGCGGCCGCAGCCGCACCGATCGCGACCGCCGCCGGAACTGTCGGACAGGCCGAAGCAGCCCTCGGAGCTGCAGAAGCGATAGCCGAGCCGGGCGCGTGATCGGCACCACCCACTAGTCCTGCCACCGAACGGCACCGCAGAAGCGCAAGGATGCTCTGCGGTGCCGTTGCAGGTGCAGCTCTCCTCCGGGTTCAGTCCGACCCGGGTTTTGGTCGGCGAAACGGCCGTGTCGCAACACGAGCATCATCTGGCTCATACGTAACATCAGTCCGTGCCGTATCGCCGTTCTGCGCCGTCGATACTGTTCACCGCGTTGGCGGCGACAGTGGTGCTGCTGCCCATGGCGCTGTCCGACACGCCCGGCGATGACCGTCCGCCGGCCGCGAGCAGCCCGCAGGTAGTCGAGCAACCGCTGGCCGGACTGGGTGGCGGGGAGACGATCCGCGAGATCCACCAGGACACACCGTTCTCGATGGTCGCACTGACCTCCGAGGACCTCACCGGTACCACCGCCCGGGTACGCGCGAAGAAGGACGACGGGTCCTGGGGCCCCTGGTACGAGGCCGAACACCTCGGGGGCGTCGGCGCCGATCAGCCGGGGCGGGGCTTGCGGGGTACCGATCCCGTCTTCGTCGGCCGCACCACCACCGTGCAGATCGCTGTCACCCGCCCGTCCGATGCGCCGACCACCGGGCCCGCCGCCGCCGAGCCTCCTCGCTCAGACGACGCTCGACCGGAATTGGGCTACATACCCGCCACCGTGGAACAGCCGTTCGGCCAGAACATCACCGCGGTTCTGATCAGTCCACCTCAGGCCCCGGCGGACCTGCTCCCGCTGCCCAACGCCGCCACGCCCCCGGGGCAACCGCCGAACATCATCAACCGCGCGCAGTGGGGTGCTGACGAGGGAATGCGCTGCGGGGAACCCCGGTACGACAACAAGATCCAGGCCGGCGTGGTGCACCACACCGCCGGTAGCAACGAGTACGCCCCCGAAGACTCGGCGGGAATCGTCAGATCGATTTACGAGTACCACACCCGCACTTTGGGCTGGTGCGACATCGCCTACAACGCGTTGGTGGACAAGTTCGGACAGGTCTTCGAGGGCCGCGCCGGTGGCATGACCCGTCCCGTCGAGGGCGCACACACCGGCGGCTTCAATCACAACACCTGGGGTGTGGCGATGCTCGGCAACTTCGAGGACGTGCCGCCCACCCCGATTCAATTGCGCACCACCGCACGGCTGCTGGGGTGGGTGCTGGGCCAATCCGGGGTCGACCCCCTGGGTTCGGTCGTCCTACCGTCCGAAGGCGGCTCGTTCACCAAGTTCCCATTCGGCGCGTCACCGGTGCTGCCAACGATCTTCACGCACCGCGACGTCGGGATCACCGAGTGCCCGGGCAACGCCGCCTACGCGTTGATGGGCCAGATCCGCGATGCCGCGGCCCGGTTCAATGATCCGCCGGGGCCGGAGCAGTTGGCCGAATCGCTGCGCGGTGGCGCGATCTTCGACCGGTGGCAAGCACTCGGCGGCATGAACAGCTACCTGGGACGGCCCACCTCACCCGAAGCCTTCGGCCAGGGCCCGGCGCGCTACGTCACTTTCGAACGGGGAGCGATCTACTGGTCTCCCGAGACCGGAGCCAAGCCGATCACCGGCGAGCTTTACAAGGCCTGGGGAACACTGGGATTCGAGCGGGGCGCGCTGGGCCTGCCGACCAGCGCCGAGATCTCTGCCCCCCTGTGGATCGTGCAGAACTTCCAGCACGGGACCCTCAACTTCGACCGGGAGACCGGGCTGGTGACCCGCGTCATCGACGGTGTGCCCGTCGAACTACCTCCGGCGCCTGCCGATCTCGCCCCCATCCAGCTGGAGCGGTTCACCCCGCCGATCAACCCGGTCTGACCGGCTACAGCCACCACCGCTCGAGCACCCTGGCCACGCCGTCTTTGACGTTGGTGGCCGTCATCTCGTCAGCGGCGGCAATCGCGTCCGGATGCGCGTTGCCCATCGCCACCCCCAGGCCTGCCCAGCTCAGCATCGGCACGTCGTTGGGCATGTCTCCGAACGCCACGATCTGTGCTTCGGAGATACCTTTCGGACGGGCCAACTCCTCGACACCGGTGGCCTTGCTCACCCCGAGCGGCATGATCTCCACCAGGCCGTTGTTGGTGGAGTAGGTGATGTCCCCCTCGGTCCCGATGTGCCTGGCCAGTTCAGCGGCCATGTCGGCGCTGTGTGCACCGGCCTTGCGGATCAGCAACTTGATCGCGGGTGCGGCGAGGAGGTCGGCCACCGACACCTCGGTGTTGTCCGGGTTCAGCCAGGCGTGTTCGTACCCCGGTGAGCTGACGAACTGCGGTGTGGCTGCGTCGTGAGCGCTGCTGCCCACCCGTTCCACAGCCAGTCCGGCGCCGGGGATCACCCGGGTTGCGATCTCGGCGAGCTCGCCCAAGACATCGGTCGACAGCGTGCGCGCCGAGATGATCCGGTCCGTCGACGGGTCGTAGACCACCGCACCGTTGGCGCACACCGCCATCGGGGCGAACCCCAACTGATCGACGATCGGCCTGACCCACCGCGGCGGGCGGCCGGTGGCGAGCACGAATTGCGCCCCGCCGTCGACGGCGGCCAGTACGGCAGCCCGGGTCCTGGGGCTGATCGTCTCGTCGTCGTCCAGCAGCGTGCCGTCGACGTCGGTGGCGACGAGCG
>JAGQTR010000490.1:5463-7062 GCA_020438915.1 Mycobacterium sp. | reverse complement strand
CGACGAACCCGCCACCGACGAACCCACCCCCTACCGGGTCTCTCCCGGCGTTCCCAGGGGCGGAGGGGTTCGGTAGCGGTGCGACGGGCGGTCGGGGTGGCAGCGTGGTGTATGTCACCAATACCAACGCTTCGGGCGTCGGCTCCCTGCAGTGGGCCATCGACCAACCGGGCGCCAAATACATTCTCTTCACAGTGAGTGGGTTGATCGATACCCAAATCCATTTGACGAACGGCAACGTAACGATCGCCGGCCAGAGTTCACCGGGTGGAATCACCGTTCGCGGGTTTGTCACCGACGAAACCCCGTATCAGGATCAAACCGTCCGCGCTCCAGACGATTTCGCTGAGAATTGGATTCTCCAGCACATCCGTATCCGTCCTGGACTGGATGGGCGCAGCGATGATGGGCTGCGGCTGCGTTACACCCGCAATGCGATTGTCGACCACGTCTCCATCGGCAACGCCACCGACGAGGCGGTAGAAATCTCCTACTCGAACAACGTCACCATTCAGAACAGCATCATCGCCGAGACGCTTGGGGGCCACTCCTTCTACGGTGGTGTGCTGATGAACTACTCCAACCCGGCTCATGGCTTCGGGCTGGACAATGTTTCGTTGCATCACAACATCTTCGACCGCATCGAAGGCCGCCTTCCAGAGGGAAGCCGGGAGTCCCTGGCTGCGGCGAACTCAACCATGAACCTGGAGCTGTCCAACAACTTGTACTGGGATCCCAGATTCTTCGTGGCCCTCAGCCCGGACACCAACGTTGTCCGCAACGCCAGCGGCAACCCCTACCCGATTTACTGGAAACTCAACGCGGTCAATAACTACTTCAGGACGGGCCCGCAGTTCCCGTACGGTATGTTCGACGATCAGATTCTGCGGGTTGCCGAGAATCAACTCTATGTCAGCGGCAACAAAATGAGCCTGTACCCGGCACGGTCGGACTACGAACTCTTTTACTGCTGCAATGACTTCCGGGACACCGACCCAACGGGTACGTCGGGTCGAGCACAAGAACTCGCGGCGCGGCACCCCTTCCCGGCCATCACCTACACGCCAACGGACATGTTGCGGACGGTGCTGCTGAACCGCGCCGGTGCGTGGCCGCGGGACCCGATGGACTCCCGCCTGCTTCAATCCATCGCCCAGAACACCATTTCCACGGCCAGCCCCAGCACCAACCCCGCCAATGACGCGCTGCGGCCGCCCTATTCCGGTTCCCCTCCTGCCGCACCCGTCGATTCCGATGGTGATGGCATGCCCGACGCCTGGGAGCTCACCAAGGGGTTGAATCCCAACGTCGCTAATCACAATGCCACCCAGCTTTCAGCCCAGGGGTACTCCGACTTGGAGGTCTACCTGCAGGAGCTGTCCGCCATTCGCATGGCGCCGTGAGCGTGGTGTGCGGCCTGTTTCGATAGAGGCGTTTCGGGGCAACCCGCGCGTGTAAGCGACGAAGTAAGGTTGAACCCGCAGGAGTGCGGATGCAGGTCAATAGAGGAGAAGGATTCCATGGCAATCAACGATGACGACATCACAACCTCGCCCGGCGGCGCAGGGGAGGGTCCCGCTGACGGCGGCTCGAACCCCG
>JAGQTR010000490.1:0-5389 GCA_020438915.1 Mycobacterium sp. | reverse complement strand
CGACGGCGGCGCCGACGGCACCGCGTAGCCGCACGCTCCGTGCTGAGTCGCTGCATAGCCACCGATCCCCAGACGTTCGCGCGCGATCACTGGGGCCGTGCGCCGCTTCTCAGCCGTGCTGACGCGCTACCCCGCGACTTCAGCGACTTACTCTCGGCGCGAGCCGTCGACGAGTTGCTCGCTGAGCGCGGGGTGCGCGCTCCGTTCATCCGGGTGGCCAACGAGGGCGAAATACTGGCCCGAGAGGGTTACCTCGGTCCAGCGGGTTTCGGCGCGGAGATGCCCGACCAAGTGGATACGGCGAAGATTCTCGCCCAATTCACCGCTGGCGCAACGATAGTGCTGCAGGGGCTGCACCGGCTGTGGCCCCCGCTCATCGACTTCGTTCGCGCTGTGGTCGACGATGTGGGCCACCCGGTGCAGGCCAATGCCTACGTGACGCCGCCGAAGGGTCGCGGCTTCGACCCCCACTACGACGTCCATGACGTGTTCGTGTTGCAAACCGCAGGCCGCAAGCATTGGACAGTTCACGAGCCGGTGCATACCGACCCGCTGTCCGCGCACGCCTGGACCGGCCACCGAGAGGCAATCTCCCGTCGTGTCCGAGACGAGCCAGTCATCGACACCGTGCTGACGGCGGGCGACGCGCTCTACTTGCCGCGGGGCTGGGTGCACTCCGCGCAAGCGTTGGGTGACCTGTCGATCCATCTGACGATTGGGGCAGCGCCCCTCACCGCTATGGACATCGTCCGCGCCGTCGTCGATCAATTGGAAAACAACGAGGAATTCAGACGGTCACTCCCTTTGGGATTGGACGTGACCGATCAGAACGAGATGATGGCAGCCACGACCAAGGTCATCGCCGAGTTGACCGAGACGATGCGCGATGGCGCCGCGGTCCTCGGGGAGGCCGCGGCCACCGGCTTGTCGCAGCAGTTCGCCGCGAGAACTCGTCCGGTCGCAGTCCGGCCGCTGGCCACTCTCGAGGCAGCCGAGCGGGCGGCAACGACCGCCGTAAGGTGGCGGCACGGGCTCATCGCGACGATCGAGCGCCGAGGCGGGCGGTTACTCCTGCGGTTACCCGACCGCACTGTGAGCTTTCCGGGATCGTGCACAGCCGCGGTGGCCGCAATTCATAGCGGCCGTGTCGTCGATGCCGCCACCCTGCCCGGTCTGGACTCCGCAGACGGCGAGGTGGTGATCCGCAGGCTGCTTCGGGAGGCGGTAGTCGTACCCGTTTCGGGTGGGTATGGCAGGCCCACCGACAGATGACTCGAACAGTCGATTGGGTGCCCTGTAGCGATCAGTCGCTTGCGCGCGATGATCCCATGTACGGTACCGCCTCGGCGGGGTCGACATGGTTGTTGCTGGAAATTCCTGGCCCATGGGGAAATTCGGCTTTCTTGAACTCCCCGACTGTTATCGATCCGCAGCTGGGACGTGCTGTCGTGCGTCGCGCGGAGGCGGCCGGCATGCGGATCGCGGCTGTACGTCGGCATGGGCGTCGCCCCGCGGCGAAGCGCTGGCGTTGGTTCGTCGCCGACTGCCGTGTAGGCCAGGAAGCGCTGCACCACGGGGAGGTGGACACTCCCCGCGACTACCTGGAGCTTGCGTTGGACGGCTCGGACGGCCGGCCGGCGGTGGAACCACTGGTCGCGGTCTGCGCCCACGGCAAGCACGATCAGTGCTGTGCGGTGCGCGGCCGCGGAGCAGTCGCTGCGATAGCCGCAGAGTATCCCGAGTTGACGTGGGAATGCTCGCATCTGGGGGGCGATCGGTTTGCGGCCACGATGTTGATACTGCCGGAAGGACTGTGCTACGGACGCGTCGATTCGACGGATCCGCCGAATCTGGTGCGGCTCTACCTCGAGGGACGACTGGACAATTCGTTACTGCGGGGACGCACATCGCTGCCACATGCGGTGCAGGCAGCGCAGTACTTCGCGCGCGAGAGGTCCGGTGAGGATCGTATCGATGCCCTTGCCCAGGTGCATGTCGAGACCAAGGACGAAACGACCCGGGTGGTGCTGAGCGGGAGGACCGGACACGTCACGGTCGTCTTGATCGAGCAGTTGTCCGAGCCGTTGCTTTCCCAATGTGCCGCAACGGTTGCCGGCCGGGTGCGCACGTTTGCGCTGGAATCCATAACACCGGAGTAGCGGTCATTCCTGTCGGTCGTCCCGGTTCTTCTCGAGTTGAAGTCCTGGAATCCCGACGATGTCGTAGGTTGCCGACGCGATGCCGATACCGGCAGCATCCAGGCCCGCCAGAATGTCGCGCGACATCCGGTCTTTGACCACGCGGACTCCGCGGTGCCGAACCACGAATCGTAGTGAGACCTCCAGCCAGTTGTCGGTGATCCGCCAGTACACCGCGGGGGTCAGGGAGGCATCCGACAACGCGAACCGTGATTGCATTCGCGCCAGCGCCGCCTCGGCGTCCGGGTCGTCGACGACGGCGTGCTCGCGAGCCGCGGCGAGCAGGATCCTCTCCACCTCGTGACGGTCGTCCCGGTAGGTGATCGGCAGGACGATCTCCTCCCACAGGTAGGGGAACTCGCGGGTGTAGTTGTACACCGGTTCATCGAAGATGACGCCGTTGGTCACCGTGACGATCCGACCGGTGTATTGCCGCGAGTTCACCCATACGGCGGGATGGGTTTCGGCGACAGAGGGCGGCTGACCCATTTCCATGATTGTGGTTTTGAGAAATCCGAGGCGAATGACGTCGCCGCGCACGCCGCCCAGCGTTATCCGGTCGCCGACGCCGAAGGTGTCCCCGCGCAAGATGACGAAGTAGGCCGCAAGCGAGGTGATCACTTTCTGAAGGGCGAACGCCAATCCGGCGCTGATGAGCCCGACGCCGGTGGTGACATCGGTCTCCGGCGTCACCCAGATCGAGACCAGGCCGTCGACGAGGATCAGCGTCGCGATGACTTGAATGCCCTGCCGCGCCCAGAACCGCCGAGGGTCGGCGACCTCGCCGCCGAGGATGCGCCGGCTGATGGTCAGCGCCAGCCCGCGAATGAGGAGGACGAGGACGATCAGCCCCAGAGTGAACGCAAGCTTCACCGCCGTCGAGGTGCTGACTCCGACCAGGGTGACCCCGAAGATCCGCACACCGTCGGCGAGTGCGACCTCAGCGGGCATGGGACGGTCTCATCGCCTAGGGGGATTCACCGAGGGGCGCAGTTCTAAACAGCGGTGACCTGCAGGGGTGTCACCGTGCAGAATGAACCTGCACAACTCCCAAGCAGACAGGTAACCGGCTTGTCGAAGTCCGGCGCGGCGGTCAGTCGGCGCCGCGTGCTTGCGGCGACAGTCACCCCCCTGGCGTCCATCCTGGGGTCGGGGCTGCTCATCATCGTCCCGGTGCTCGAGGGCGCCCTCGGACCGCTCGCGGTATTCGGGGCCATCGCCGTATCCGCCGTGGCCTGGTCTGCGGGTACCGCGATCCGGCACGGCGTGCGAGTGGTCGAGCCGCTCGACAACTCTGGTGAACTTGACTCGGTCACCGACCGCCTCGGGTGGTTCGCCGACGCGGTGATCGCCGTGGCCTATGTGATCTCGGTGGCGCTGTACCTGCGCATCATGGCCGTGTACCTCATCAGCTACCTGGTGGAAGGTGGCTCCCCGGTCGCCGAACGCCTGGTCGCGTGCGGCGCTGTGGTGGTGATCGTCGTCATCGGCATCGTGCGCGGGTTCTCCGGACTCGACAAACTCGACCGGGTCACCCTCGCCGCCGTTCTCGCCTTGACCACGGTGCTGGGGGCGACCCTGCTGCTGCACGACGGCCGCGCGCTGCTGGGGGATACCGGCCTGTCGCTCCCGCCGATTCCCGACATGGGCGTCGTGCAGACGCTGCTGGTACTCGGCGGAATCGTCATCACCGTGCAGGGATTTGAAACCGTGCGTTACCTCGCCGACGAATACAACGCTGAAACCCGGGTCTGGGCTTCGCGGGTCGCCCAGGGCATCGCCGCGTCGATCTATGTGGGCTTCGTGTTGGTGGCGACGCCGGTGATGGGGTTGGGCACCGACGCCGGTGCCGATGACACGTTGCTGGACATCACCACTCGGGTAGCACCGTTGCTGGCGCTACCGCTCGTGGCCTCTGCGGTCCTGAGCCAGTTCAGCGCGGCCGTCGCCGATACGGCGGCCGCCGACGGGGACTTACGCCGGCTGGCCCGCTGGATGCATGGCCCCCGGCCGTTCCTGGTCAGCGGGGTGGCGGCGATCGCGCTGGCCGCCACAGTAGACACCTACGTGATCGTGGCGATCGCCTCGCGCGCCTTCGCCGCCTACTACGCGATCCAGGCGATCATCGCGCTGCGCACCACCAAGTCGATGCCGAAACGGATCGGGTTCGGTGTACTCGCTGCGCTCATGGGGGCCATCACCTTATTCGCCCAGCCCGCCGGCTGATTGCTCTATCGTTGGCCGTGACCGGGGTGGGTGGGTTTGACCTGACGATCTCGGGGTAGACGTGATTGGTTGACCCAAACGCGAGTGTGAGGGATCAGGAGGATCATGGGCTTGGTCGAGTTCGTGCGAGATCGCTGGACGGTCTTGTCATTTCTCGCCTACCAGCACATGAGCCTGGTCGTTCAGACGCTGGTCGTGGCGACCGTGATCGCGGTCGTCCTCGGGGTGCTGATCTACCGCTCGTCCTGGGGGGTGGCCGCGGGCAACGCCTTGACCGCGATCGGTCTGACGATCCCGTCGTATGCCCTGCTGGGCGTGCTGGTCGGCGTTGTCGGCCTTGGTGTCCTGCCTTCGGTGATCATGCTGTCCTTCTTCGGGGTGTTTCCGATTCTGCGTAACGTCGTCGTCGGACTCACCGGTGTGGACAAGACACTGGTGGAGTCCGCGCGCGGCATGGGTATGAGCAGGCTCAGCACCCTGGTGCGGCTGGAGTTGCCGCTGGCCTGGCCGGTGATCATGACCGGCGTGCGGGTGTCGGCCCAAATGCTGATGGGTATCGCGGCGATCGCGGCGTTCGCTCTCGGCCCAGGGCTGGGCGGCTACATCTTCTCGGGGATCTCCCGGATGGGCGGTGCCAACGCCACCAACTCGATAGTCGCGGCCACCGTCGGCATCCTCATTTTGGCCGTCATCCTGGACACCGTGCTCAACGTCTTCACTCGACTCACCACTCCAAGGGGGATTCGTGTCTGATCTGGCAACATCCGATCGGGTCCGCCGCCGCGAATCGGAGCCCGCCGCAGCTGCGCGCATCCTGCTCGACGGCGTCACCAAACGCTACGACGAGACCTCCAGCCCCGCGGTGGACAACGTGACGATCGAGATCCCCGCCGGCGAGATCGTGATGTTCGTCGGGCCGTCGGGGTGCGGTAAGACCACGACCATGAAGATGATCAATCGCCTGA
>JAGQTR010000489.1 GCA_020438915.1 Mycobacterium sp. | reverse complement strand
TGGTCGCGGTCAGCCGATGGACGGTCCGATTGGCCGACA
Source organism: Mycobacterium sp. (assembly GCA_020438915.1). Taxonomy (GTDB): domain Bacteria; phylum Actinomycetota; class Actinomycetes; order Mycobacteriales; family Mycobacteriaceae; genus Mycobacterium. The sequence continues at coordinate 4,376 of JAGQTR010000489.1, read as the reverse complement.
GCGGTTGGGGTGACACCACGCTGACGCTCCCCGCCGGATCCTGGACCGATGCGCTAACCGGCGCCGAGCACAGCGGCCGAGTGCCGGCCGCTGAGTTGTTCGCGGAACAGCCCGTCGCATTGCTGACCCGTGCCGATGCCTGAGCACGAATTTATCGTCTGGGCGCCGCGGCCCGGCCGCGTCCGCCTCGACATCGACGGCGCGGTGCACTCGATGACCCGCGATGAGGACGGTTGGTGGCGTGCACTCGTGGACGCCGCACCGGACGCCCGTTACGGCTTCGTCCTCGACGACGATCCCAAGGTGCTGCCCGACCCCCGCGCGCCACGGCAGCCCGAAGGCGTACACCAACGCTCCCAGTTGTGGCGTCCGGGACCGGACTGCTGGACCGACGACGACTGGCCGGGCCGGTCCGTCGAAGGTGCGGTCATCTACGAACTGCACATCGGAACGTTCACTGCCGAGGGAACTTTGGACGCGGCGATCGAAAGACTCGATTATCTAGTCGATCTCGGTGTCGATTTCGTCGAGTTGATGCCGGTCAACGCATTCAGCGGCACCCACGGCTGGGGTTATGACGGCGTGCTCTGGTACGCGGTCCACGAGCCCTACGGTGGGCCCGACGGACTCGTCGGCTTTGTCGACGCCTGCCATGGCCGCGGTCTGGGCGTCCTGATCGACGCGGTGTTCAACCACCTCGGTCCATCCGGCAACTATCTGCCGAAGTTCGGCCCCTACCTGTCGAGCGGGAGCAACCCGTGGGGCGAGTCGATCAACATCAGCGATGCCGGCGCCGACCCGGTACGGCGGTACATCCTGGACTGCGCCCTGCGCTGGATGCGCGATTTCCACGCCGACGGACTACGACTGGATGCCGTCCATGCCCTTGTCGATACCACCGCCTACCACATCCTCGAAGAGCTGTCCGCCGAAACCGATGCGCTGGCAGCAGAACTCGGACGGCCGCTATCCCTGGTCGCCGAGAGCGACCTCAACGATCCCAAACTGATCACCCCACGCAACCGGGGCGGCCTCGGCATGACCGCGCAATGGGACGACGACATCCACCACGCGATCCACTCGGCGGTGTCGGGTGAACGCCAGGGCTACTACCACGATTTCGGCACTCTTGAGGCGCTGGCACAAACGTTGCGTCATGGGTATTTCCACGCTGGCACCTACTCGTCGTTCCGGCACCGCCGACACGGCCGACCTCTGGATACCGCGACGATTCCGGCAACCCGTCTGCTGGCTTACACCCTGACTCACGACCAGGTCGGGAACCGGGCGGTCGGCGACCGCCCGTCGCAGAACCTGACCACCGGCCAGCTCGCGATCAAAGCTGCACTTGCCTTGGGATCTCCCTACACGGCACTGCTTTTCATGGGTGAGGAGTGGGGTTCGTCGTCACCCTTTCAGTTCTTCAGTTCCCATCCCGAGCCCGAACTCGCCCGGGCGACCGCCGAGGGCCGCAAACGGGAATTCGCCGAGCACGGGTGGGACGCCGACGAGATTCCCGACCCGCAGGATCCCGCAACCTTCGAGCGCTCGAAGCTGAATTGGGGCGAGATCGGTGACGGTGACCACGCTCGGCTGCTGAGCTTCTACCGACAGCTCATTGCGCTGCGCCGCAACGGACCCGATCTGCGCGACCCATGGCTGGATCACCTGCGGATCGACTACGACGAGCATCGGCAATGGTTCGTCATGCACCGCGGCGGCTTCGCGGTCGCGTGCAATCTCGGTACCGGACCGGTCGAGGTCCCGGCCACCGGTGAGGTGGTGCTGTCATGGGGTGCCGTTGCGGTGGGCGCCGACGCCACGCGTCTGACGGGGCATTCTGTTGCCGTTCTTCGGTCGAAACTGAGCTTGTGATCGAAAAACTCGCAGAAGTTCGCAAGCAAGCTCAGTTTCGGGCGGCAGGTTGGTTCAGGTGAGATAGCGGTATGTCGGCGAGCCCGGCTCGAGTAACTCCGCGTGACACTCAGAGGTACGCATCCTGGCGAGCAGGCCCTCCAGATCCGACGCCGACCCCATCTCGATGCCGACCAGGGCCTCGCCGGTCTCACGGTTGTTGCGCTTGACGTACTCGAACAAGGTGATGTCGTCGTTGGGGCCGAGAACCTCGTCCAGGAATCGGCGCAGCGCGCCGGGTTCCTGCGGAAAATCGACCAGGAAGTAGTGCTTGAGACCCAGGTGCACCAACGAACGTTCCAAGACTTCGCCATACCGGGATACGTCGTTGTTGCCCCCCGAGATCAGACAAACCACCGTGGACTCGGGCTCGATGTCGGCATCCAGCAGAGCGGCCACCGACAATGCGCCCGCCGGTTCGGCGATGATGCCTTCGTTCTGGTACAGGTCGAGCATCGCGGTGCACACCGCGCCTTCGTCGACCGTTGTGATCGACACCATGTCCCCGGCGGCCGACAGCGCCGCGAACGGCAATTTGCCCACCCGCGCTACCGCGGCGCCGTCGACGAACTGGTCGACGTCATCGAGCGTCACCGGTGCGCCATTGGCCAGCGCAGCCACCAATGCGGCGGCACCAGCGGGTTCCACACCGAGTACTGACGTCGTGGTGGTGCGCTCGGCCAGGTAGGTGGTGATCCCGCTGACGCACCCACCGCCACCGACGGGGACGATCACCAGGTCGGGTTCGGTACCGAGCTGCTCGAGGATCTCGACGGCAATGGTTCCCTGCCCGGCCATCGTGCGGACATCGTCGTACGGCGGAACCAACGTGGCGCCGGTCCGGGCGACGTCTTCGAGGGCCGCATCGGCAGCCATGTCATAGGTCTTGCCGCCGACGATCAGCTCAATGAATTCGCCGCCGTGGTAACGGATCCGGTTACGCTTCTGCTTCGGTGTCTTGGCCGGAACATAGACCCGCCCATGCACGCCCATCGACCGGCACGCCAGCGCGAATCCCTGCGCGTGGTTCCCGGCCGACGAGCACACCACCCCGGCGGCTTTCTGCTCGGGACTCAGTTGCATCAGCAGGTTGTAGGCGCCGCGCAGCTTGTACGAGCGCACCGCCTGCAGATCCTCCCGCTTGAGGTAAACCTGCGCGCCGGTGATCGCCGACAGCCGCTCGCTCAGCTGCAACGGCGTCTTCGAGACCACTTCCGAAATCCGTCGAGCGGCCTCATCGACGTCCGCGGCACGCAACGGTGCCGTGGGATCGATGCGGACGCGGTGGCTCAGCTCAGCGGACACCGCACAATCGTGCCATTGCGTGCTACCGCAACAAAAACTGATTCAGCGGACCGGCGTCAGCACGAAAACCGGAATCTGACGATCGGTCTTCTTCTGATAGTCGGCATAGTCAGGCCAGGCCGCCACGGCGCGCTCCCACCACGCCTCCTTCTCCTCGCCGAATACCTCACGGGCGTCGTAATCGGCGGTCTCGGTGCCGTCCTGTAACTCGACCCGGGGGTTGGCCTTGAGGTTGTAGTACCAGACGGGATGTTTCGGGGCGCCGCCGAGCGACGCCACGACGGCGTACTCACCGTTGTGTTCCACGCGCATCAACGGGGTCTTGCGGATCTTTCCGGTCTTGGCCCCGATCGAGGTCAAGAGGATGACCGGCTTCCCCTTCATCTCGGTGCCCTTGGTACCGCCGGATTCCATATACAGTTCGGCGTTCTCGCGGGCCCAATCCAAGGTGCTGGGTTCGTAATCTCCGGTAAGAGGCATGTAGCCAGACTAGCGAAATCGCACCACCATAATCACTGTTTCGGGTAGCCGAAAACTCTTCTACGAGCTATCGTTATCGATATGACCAGCGCCGAGCAGTTCCGCGAGGCGATGGGCCGTCCCGACTCGACGGTGTCGATCGCCGGTGTGCCGTGGCCCACCTACAAGGTGGTCGCGCTGCTGATCGGTCTCGTGGTTTTCGCCATCATCGCGGCGGCAACCGCCACCGCGGCGCCCGCGGTTCTCAGTGGCGCCGGCGTCGGTGCGCTGGTGTGGCTCGGCCTCGGCGCGGCTGCCTCGTCACGTCGCTGAGCCGGGCGGGTGGATACCGCAGGTGCAGGCGTCGATCGATGGGCAGGTGCAACGCATCCCCCACTCGAGGATTTCCCGAGCCCGAGCCAACTCCGTCATCCGCGCGTCGATTTCGGCTAGCTTCGCCTCCACCAGCGCCCGGCTGGTGGGCCGCCCCGGGGCCTCGTCGGCGTACAGCGTCTGAATCTCGTCCAGGGTGAAGCCTGCAGACTTGCACAATCGAATGACCTCCAACCTAGCCATGACGGCGGCGTCGTAGCGGCGTCGGCCACCAACCCGCTCAGTCGGCGCGATCAGGCCCACTTTTTCGTAGAACCGCAACGTCGTCGCCGCGACGGCCGCCCGGCGCGCGACCTCCCCGATCG
>JAGQTR010000488.1 GCA_020438915.1 Mycobacterium sp. | reverse complement strand
ATCCTGGCCCCGACCCGCGAGCTGGCGCTGCAGATCGACCGCACCGTGCAGCCGATCGCCCGCAGCGTCGGCCTGTTCACCACGCAGATCTATGGTGGCGTGCCGCAGGCGCGCCAGGTGGGCGCGCTGCGAAAGGGCGTCGACATCATCATCGGCACCCCGGGGCGCATCGAAGACCTCATCGAGCAGGGCAAGCTCGACCTCAGTGAGGTGCGTGTCGCCGTGCTCGACGAGGCCGACCACATGTGCGAGCTCGGCTTCCTCGAGCCCGTGCAGGAGATCCTGCGCCGCACCGCGCCCGAGGGGCAGCGCCTGCTGTTCTCGGCAACCCTCGACGCGGCGGTCACGTCGCTCGCCGCCGAGTTCCTGCGCGAGCCGAGCGTCGTCGAGGTCGCGGGCGAGGACGATTCGAGCGGCACGATCGAGCACCGCGTGCTCGTGCTCGACCAGCGCGACAAGCTGGCCGTGCTCGCCGAACTCGCCGACGGCCCGGGACGGAAGCTCGTCTTCGCCCGCACCCGCTCGTTCGCCGAGCAGCTGTCGGAGGACCTGACCGATCAGGGCATCCCGGCCGCGGCGATCCACGGCGACCTCACGCAGGCCCGCCGCGAGCGCGCGCTGCAGCGGTTCACCGACGGTCGCGTCGGCGTGCTGGTGGCGACGGATGTCGCGGCCCGCGGTGTGCACGTCGACGACGTCGCACTGGTCGTGCACGTCGATCCGCCGATGGAGCACAAGGCCTACCTGCACCGCTCGGGGCGTACTGCGCGGGCCGGCAGCGACGGCGACGTCGTCACCGTCGTACTGCCCGAGCAGCGCAGGGATACTCAGCAATTGTTGCGTCGTGCAGGCATCAGCGTTCGCCCCCAGGAGGTCACCGCGGAATCGGCTCCGGTGCATGCCCTTGTCGGTGAGATCGCACCGCTGCGCGCGGCACCCAAAGTCGTGGCCCCCGTTTCCAAAGTCGTCGCGTCCCACCGCGACCGCGGTGTCGAGCACCGGCGCGCCGGTGCGGGCCGGGGCGCGCGTGGTAACCGGCGACGCGGTACCCGCGGCGCCGGAGCGCGTGGACACGCTCAGTCGACTTCGTAGAACTACGGCAGGGTCATAGTCCGCGAGCCCTCGGCGCCGGCCCGACCAACCATCCGGTTGGATGGGGTACGTTGGCGGTAATTGCCGTACCAACAACGGAGGGATCCCATGGGCTCCGAAACCAAGTCAGCAGCCGGCTCGGTCGTCGCCTACGAGCGCACCCTGTTCGAAGCCGAGCATGAGCTTTTTCGCGAGTCCTTCCGTGCTTTTCTGGACCGGCACGTCGCCCCGTTCCACGAACAGTGGGAAAAGGACAAGATCGTCGACCGCGGTGTGTGGCTGGAGGCCGGTAAGCAGGGCTTCCTGGGTATGGCGGTGCCCGAGGAATACGGTGGCGGGGGCGTCGCGGATTTTCGCTACAACACCATCGTCACCGAAGAGGTAACCGCAGGTCGCTACAGCGGATTGGGCTTCAGCCTGCAAAACGACGTCGTGGCGCCGTACCTGATCAGGTTGGCCAGCGAGGAGCAGAAGCAGCGTTGGCTGCCCAAGTTCTGTACCGGTGAGTTGATCACCGCAATCGCGATGACCGAGCCGGGCACCGGCAGCGACCTGCAGGGCATCAAAACCAGGGCGGTCAAGGACGGCGACCACTACATCCTCAACGGTTCCAAGACATTCATCACCAACGGCATTCACGCCGACTTGGTGATCGTGGTGGCACAGACCGACCCTGACAAAGGGCCTCTCGGGTTCTCGCTGCTTGTGGTGGAGCGGGGAATGGAGGGATTCGAACGTGGCCGCCACCTCGACAAGCTCGGATTGGATGCCCAGGACACTGCCGAACTGTCGTTTACCGACGTCAAGGTCCCGGTCGAAAACGTACTCGGCGAAGAGGGACAGGGCTTTGTGTACCTGATGCAGAACCTGCCGCAGGAACGGATCTCGATCGCGATCATGGCTGCCGCGGCGATGGAGGCTGTACTGATGCAGACCATCGAGTACGCCAGGGAGCGCAAGGCATTCGGAAAGTCGATCGGCAGCTTCCAGAACAGTCGCTTCGTGTTGGCCGAACTGGCCACCGAGGCGACCGTGGTGCGCATGATGGTCGATGAATTCATCCGCCTGCACCTCGATGACAAGTTGACTGCCGAGCAGGCCGCCATGGCCAAGTGGTATTCGACCGAAAAGCAGGTCCACCTGGTCGACCGCTGCCTGCAATTGCATGGCGGTTACGGGTACATGCGGGAATATCCGGTGGCGCGGGCCTATCTCGATGCCCGCGTTCAAACCATCTACGGCGGAACATCGGAGATCATGAAGGAGATCATCGGCCGGAGTCTGGGCGTATAGCCCAAGCGTCGGTGGCCACGGTCAGCGGCCGAAGGCTGGATAATCTTTTCTGTTCGATCGGCGAGGTTCCTTGGTAATTGGCCTCCACTGACGCAAAGTAAGCGGACGCGGTACTTTCGCAGGACTTTTCGAAACTTCGTTTTGTGGGGATTCGAGGGGAATTGCCGAAGGAAACCTGTCGCCGACCGCGGGGAGGATTAATGATCCGGCAGCCGATGCTGCGCATACGTGTCGTCGGTCGCGCGACCATCGGGCTGTTGGGGGTCGCCGCGGCGCTCCTGCTGGCGCCGACAGCCGCGGCCTCGCCCGAGTCCGACGCCAGTGATGCGATCACCGCGGCCTGGCAGGCCAGCGGTGGCGAATCCGGTCCACTGGGGCCCATGTCGGGTGACGTCTACCCGGCCGGATCAGGCTTCGCGCAGAACTTTGCTTCCGGCAAGATGTTCTTCACCCCCGACACCGGTGCGCACCTGATGCAGGGCGCGATTCTGGACAAGTACGAGTCGCTCGGCGGCCCAGCGGACAGCGATCTGGGTTTTCCGACGATCGATGAGGGGCCCGGCCGGGCACCGGATAGCCGCAACAGCACGTTCAGTGCAGCTGATAAACCGGTGATCTTCTGGACTCCCGATACCGGCGCGAGGGTGGTTCGGGGCCCGATCAACCAGGCGTGGGACGAGTTGGGTGGGTCGTCGGGGGTGCTTGGCGTTCCCGTCGAGGACGCGACATACAACGGTGCGACCGTGTCGCAGAAATTCAGCAACGGCGAGCTTTCCTACGACTCGCGGACCAAGACGTTCACCACGGTTCCGCCCGAACTCGCCGCTCAGCTCACCGACCTGAAGATCGCCGATGATCCGGTCTCGGCGATCAACGCCGCTCGGCGGGCGGCCGGGGGACCGCTGGGTCCGTTGGGCGCGGCCGAGGGCGAGCCCTATCCGATCGGGGCCGACGGCTTCGGCCAGGATTTCGTCAACGGAAAGATCTTCTACAGTCCCGCAACCGGCGCCAACGTCGTGACCGGGCAGGTGCTGGCCAAGTACGAAAGCGTTGGCGGCCCCGAAGGTGACCTCGGCTTCCCGATCACCAGCGAAGTCGACGGCGGCGTGGCACCGGCGAGCCGGATGAGTACCTTCGCCGCTGAGGACAAGCCGGTGATCTTCTGGACGCCCGACCATGGCGCGGTGATCATCCGGGGCCCGATCAATGCCGCGTGGGACAAGCTTGGCGGTGCCACCGGCGAGATCGGTGTACCCGTAGCAGACCAGACCCAGAACGGCTCTGTGATAACCCAGCGATTCAGCAATGGAAGCATCTCCTGGGACTCCAAGACCAAGAAATTCAGTACCGAACCGGCCAATCTGGCTTCACAGCTGGCCGGCCTCGAGGTACCTGAGCAGGAAGTCCCGCCGGTGCCCCCGCCATCGGACTCCGACGAGGGCAAGTGGTTCCAGTGGACATGGTGGTGGCTGCTGGCGGTGGTGCCGGTGCTGCTGTTGGTGGCCCTGGTAGCAGTCGCCGCGATACGCAATCGCCGTGGCGGCGATGACGACGACCTGTTCGGCCTCAGTGTCGGCGATCCGACGGTCGACGACGGGCGGGGCTTCGAAGCAGGCCTGGCGGTTGGGGACCACCGTGATGAGCCTGGCCGGGAAGACACGCTGTTCGGCGACCGCTATGCCCGTGAGGGGCTCGGCTCGTTGACCTCGGCGGGGCCGGCCGCTCCGGCCGGCTCAGACGAGTTCCCGTCAGGACCGCTGAGTTTCTGGGGCGCACCGGTGCCGACCGAACCGTCACATGAACCCGAAGACGACTTCACCGAACTCGTTGTGGGACAGGAGGACCCGGACGCCGTAGACACCGCGCCCACGCGGATCCCGACGACCACCGAGATCAACGCCGGTAGCGAGTCGGGTGTGTCCCGTGACCACGAACCGTCGGATGCGCCGGGCCGGGATCTGGTGACCGATACCGGCCGCCACGCTCGGATCGAACCCGAGGAGCCGGAGTCCGCCGCTCCGGCGCTGCATCTGCCTCTCGATGATCCGAGCGACGTTCCCGATGGTTATCCGGTCAAGGCCGATACCACGACCGGCCGCTATTGGGTACCGGGCAGCGCCGACTATCACGAGGCGCCTGCTGAGGTCTGGTTCGCCAGTGAGGAAATAGCCCGCACCAACGGCTTCATCCCGGGCGACTAGCCCCGGCCGGCTCAGATCTTGCGGATGACGGTAACGACCTTGCCGAGAACCGCCGCGTCATTGCCGGGGATGGGATCGAATGCCGGGTTGTGCGGCATCAGCCACACCTGACCACGCGTGCGCTTGAAGGTTTTCACGGTGGCCTCACCGTCGATCATCGCCGCGACGATATCGCCGTTGTCGGCGACGCTCTGCTGCCTGACCACCACCCAGTCGCCATCGCAGATCGCGGCGTCGACCATTGATTCACCAACCACCTTGAGCAGAAACAGCGAGCCCTCACCGACCAGCTCGCGCGGCAGCGGGAAGACATCTTCGACCGCCTGCTCGGCCAGTATCGGCCCACCGGCCGCGATGCGCCCGAGCACCGGCACGTAGGTGGGTTCGGGCAACGTGTCCGAACCCGCAACGTCGGTGGTCACCACTGGCGCCGCGCCCTCGTGAGAGCCGCGTACGTCGACCGCGCGGGGGCGGTTGGCGTCGCGACGAAGATAACCCTTGCGCTCGAGGGTGCGCAGTTGGTGGGCCACCGACGACGTCGAGGTGAGCCCGACGGCATCCCCGATCTCTCTGATGCTCGGCGGATATCCCCGAGCGGTCACCGATGCGCGGATGACATCGAGAATCGTGCGCTGCCGCTCGGTGAGGCCCGGATCTCGCCCATCCTGCCCGCCGCTAGCCGTGCTCCCGCTGCTGTCATCGCTCATGAGCCCGAATGTAACCCGGACGGCGCAGAGAATCAAACATGTGTTCGAGGTGTGTCGGCACCGGCTCGAATTTCGCGGGGTGGCGCGTGATGTCGGAGGGCCGCTATAGCCTTCGGGAATCTCGGCAACGATTCGATCACATGTTCTATCGGTCGAACACATGATCGAGTAAGATTCGAACACAAGAGCGAATTCAGATCGGAAAGGGCAGACAGATGACACTCCTGCACACTCGCGAGGTAGTCCGGAGGGGCGTCGCATCCCCGTCCCGGCGTGACATGCGCGTGGTCCGGCCCATGCCGGTCGAGATACCGCGCTCACACCCGGGCGCGGGCACCCGGAGGCCGCGTTCGGGGCGGTCCGCGCGGGCACCGATGCGCTACAACGGAACTGGCGTATCGGTCTCTCGTGCACCACATCGGCGGCGACCGGTCACACCCGCGTCCACCGTGGTGTTGGCGCTGATTGCTGGCGCGATCACGTTGTGGTTGGGCCTGGTAGCTCAGTCCGGGGGCGTCCTGGGCGGCCATGGTGGCGGCCAGGTCGAGATTCCGGGCCGGCTGGC
>JAGQTR010000487.1:629-2979 GCA_020438915.1 Mycobacterium sp. | reverse complement strand
GGTGCACCTACTGCATGCCGGCCGAAGGGCTGCACTGGATGCCCGGCGACCAGAAACTGCGCGCCGACGAACTAGCCCGGCTGCTGCGGATCGCGGTCACCCGACTGGGCATCACCAGCGTGCGCTTCACCGGTGGCGAGCCGCTGGTGATCCCGCACCTCGAAGACATCGTCGCCACAACCGCGTCGTTGCATCCCCGCCCCGAGATCACGCTGACGACCAACGGTGTGGGGCTGGCATCGCGTGCCGCTGCGCTCAAGGAAGCGGGTCTCAACCGCATCAACGTGTCGTTGGACACCGTCGATGCCGCCCACTTCGCGGCCATCACCAGACGGGATCGGTTAGCCGACGTGGTGGCCGGATTGTACGCCGCCCGCGCTGCCGGGCTCAGCCCGGTAAAAGTCAACGCGGTCCTCGATCCCGACACCGGCCTCGAGGACGCGGTGGCCCTGCTGCGCTTCTGCCTCAGCCACGGCTACCAACTGCGCATCATTGAGCAGATGCCTTTAGACGCCGGCCATTCGTGGCAGCGGGACCGCGTCATCGGCGCCGCAGAGGTGCTCAGCACCCTGCGGCAGCATTTCACCCTGACGCCCGACCCGACTCCGCGCGGTTCGGCACCGGCTCAGCTCTGGCAGGTTGCCTCGTCGGTGGATGAGACACGGGTGCTCGGACGGGTCGGCATCATCGCATCGGTCTCCCAGGCGTTCTGCTCGGCGTGCGACCGAACACGGCTCACCGCCGACGGACAGGTCCGCAACTGCTTGTTCGCAACCGAGGAGACCGATCTGCGCGCGCTGCTGCGCGCCGGCGCACCCGACGACGATCTCGAGCAGGCATGGCGTGCCGCGATGTGGGGCAAGGCCGCGGGTCACGGTATCAACGACGCCGGTTTCGTCCAGCCCGATCGCCCGATGAGCGCGATCGGCGGTTAGACGATGCAGGTTCCCGTCCGGCTGCGACTCACCGTTCGCTTTTTCGCCGCGGCACGAGCCGCGGCAGGCACCGAGACCCAAACCATCGATCTGCCGGCTGGGGCGACCCTGGCAGACCTGCTCGACAAGCTTGTCGAAACCCGGGGTACCGGACTGGCAACCGTCCTGGCCCGCTGTTCGTACCTGTGCGACGGAATCGCGGTGCGGGACAGGGAAATGACGCTTGTCGACGCCCAAACGATCGACGTTCTTCCACCGTTTGCAGGTGGGTAGCGGGCTTCGCCGCACCCACATTACGTGATTTGCGTCACATAACGGAATGGTCACAAGATGGCTACGGCGCGATAGCGGCGTGCCGCACCTGCAGGAACAACGGACTTTCCTGGTGTTTTAGAGTTTTTTTAGGATTTGCCGCGGCCTGAACCACCACAGTGGCCACAAGGTGACGGGACCGTGGTGAGCCGTTACCGTCTCCCACAGGCCGGTCAACCCCCACAATCCGATCGGCCCGCTGGGTCACCAACTGCGCCGAACTCCATCCGTTGGTACCCGGGGACAACGAGAAGCAACCTGGATGGAGGCGGGGGACCCACTGGTCCACCAAGCATCAGAGACCTGGAACCGTTCTGGTTCCTTGGGGTGAAGCCGTCGTCGTTTCGACGATGTCGGCCGGGCAACCTCTCAAGCCCGAACCCGACAGCTGACCTCGCGGGCGCTTCAGAGAGGAACACGCACACCTATGACTGGACGCCATCGCAAACCCACGTCGTCTGCTGTGAACGTCGCCAAGATTGCCTTCACCGGCGCAGTCATCGGCGGCGGCAGCCTTGCTCTGTCCACACAGGCAGGTGCAGCCACCGACGGCGAGTGGGATCAGGTCGCTGGCTGTGAATCCGGCGGCAACTGGGCCATCAACACCGGCAACGGCTACCACGGCGGCCTGCAGTTCTCGCCGAGCACCTGGTCGGGCCATGGTGGAGGCGAATTCGCCCCCGCGGCCTACCTCGCCACCAAGGAAGAACAGATCGCCGTCGCCGAGCGCGTACTGGCGTCCCAGGGCAAGGGTGCTTGGCCGTCGTGTGGCCGGGCGCTGTCCGGACCAACGCCACGAAACGTGGTCAACGAGGAGCCGCAGCCTCTCGATGCCCCTGCAGTGAACGGCGAGTTGCCTCCCCCGCCGCCGTTGGATCCGTTCGCACCTCCGCCGCCGCCGGCACCGTTCGACGCAATGGCGGCTCCGCCTGCCGACGCGCCGCTGCCTCTGCCCCCGGCACCCATACCCCTCGACGCACCGCTGCCCCCGGCCGACGCGCAGCTGCCCCCGGCACCCATGCCCCTCGACGCACCGCTGCCCCCAGCGCCCATGCCCCTCGACGCGCCGCTGCCCCCGGCGCCCATGCCCCTCGACGCGCCGC
>JAGQTR010000487.1:0-552 GCA_020438915.1 Mycobacterium sp. | reverse complement strand
GCACCGGCGCCAGATCTTGTCGCGGCACCCGCGCCAATCGATCCGTTGGCGCCGCTTGCCGGGGTCGATGTTCCCGTACAGGCACTCGACGTGGCCAACCAGGCGATCACGGGGGACATCCCCCAGCCGGAGGGCACTCCACACTTGGTGAGCCCGGACAATCTGCCGCCAGGCACCACGATCGATCCTGCTCTCGTGGGCAACTCCAGCCCGAACGTGAGCTATCTGAAGGAGATCTGGCACGCGATCCAGACCCAGGATGTCTCCGGCAAGGGTGCACTGCTGGCGCTGACTCAGCGTCCGTTGACCACGCCGGACACCCCGGGTGGCGTGTCACCGAGCCTTCCGGTTCCGGCGAACGTCGATCCGGCCGCCCCGGCGGTGCCTGCACCCGCTCCGGCGCCGCTGTTCCCGCCCGCCTGACTCGGACCGTCCGCCCCTTTTCACACCATCGGGTGAATCCGGCGCGCCAGAGTGACCGCCACGGTGCATGAGCGCGCCGGATTCGCACTGGTTACGCGGAGTTGACCCACTCGTCGGTGCCGTCGGCGA
>JAGQTR010000486.1:2341-2760 GCA_020438915.1 Mycobacterium sp. | reverse complement strand
GTCCCAGTCCGCAGCGGAGATCACCAACGGCATCGCGTCGAGCTGCCAGGGTCCCGGCACCGTGGTGCCGTCACCGTTGGTGATGGCATCGCCGTTGTGGTCGACCTGGACGTAGGTGATGCCGTCGTTGTCGATGAGGTCGCGGACCACGACCCGCAGCCGGTCCAGGCCATCGCGGCCTCGGTCCCGCACACAGTCGGCCAGCTCCTGCCACGCCGGCCGAACGTCCCCTGCCGCGTCGACGAATTCGTCATAGCCGGGGATCGGAGGCTGCGTCGAGGGCTGCACGTCGCACAGCGAGTGCTCCGCCCGTGCGTCACTGTCGGTCGCGGGCGGGGTGTCGACTTCGAGTGCCTCGACGTCCGGTGAAGGTGTCGGGCCGGTTGCGGGAAATGCCATTACTGCAGCACGGTACGCAC
>JAGQTR010000486.1:0-2254 GCA_020438915.1 Mycobacterium sp. | reverse complement strand
GGGTGAAGCCGGTGGCCTCGAAGCGGCGACTGCGCCGCGACTCGGCCTCCACAGCGTTGACCGGCGGACCCTCGTAGGCACGCCCACCCGGATGCGACACATGGTAGGTGCAGCCGCCCCGGGACACCCCGGTTGCGGTATCCACGAGCTCGAAACGCAACGGGACGTCCACGGTGATCGTCGGGTGCAGTGCGCTCGGCGGCTGCCAGGCGCGGTAGCGCACTCCGCCAACCTGGATGTCGGGGTTGTCGGTCCCCAGCATCGGAATCGGCTGCCCGTTGGCGGTGACGATGAAGCGGTGCCGGTCGGCGCCGATGAGCCGCACTTGGATCCGCTCCACCGACGAGTCGACGTACCGGGTCGTGCCACCGGCGGTGGATTCCTCGCCCAGCACGTTCCACGGCTCGATCGCGCCGCGAAGCTCGATCTCCACGCCACCAAAGACCGCCGTTCCGATCCGCGGGAACCGGAACTCGGTGAAGGGATCCAGCCAGCTGGTATCGAACTCGATCCCGTGCGCGCGGAGGTCGGCTGCCACCTCGGCGATATCGTGAATCAGGAAGTGCGGCAACAAGTACCTGCCATGCAGGTTCACACCGTGACGGATCAGCGGAGCACGCAGCGGCTCGTCCCAAAACCAGGCCACCAGGGATCGCACGAGCAGCGACTGCACCATGGCCATCTGGTGGTGCGGCGGCATCTCGAAACCGCGAAGCTCGAGCAGTCCGAGCCGGCCGCGGGCGCTGTCGGGGCTGTAGAGCTTGTCGATGCAGAACTCGGCACGGTGGGTGTTCCCGGTGATGTCGGTGAGGAGGTGGCGCAGCGCCCGGTCGGTGATCCACGGAGCGGAGCTTGCGGAGCGACCATGATCCAGAGCGGAGCTTGCGGCTTGGGCGCCAGAAAAGGGAGCGAGTCGGGCGATCTCGGCGAAAGCGATCTCGAGTTCGTAGAGCGAATCCGGACGGCCCTCGTCGACCCGGGGCGCTTGCGAAGTCGTACCGATGAAGCGTCCCGCGAACAGGTAAGACAGCGACGGGTGGCGCTGCCAGTAGGTCAACAACGAGACGAGGAGGTCGGGACGGCGCAGCAACGGTGAATCGGCCGGGGTGATCCCGCCGAGGGTGATGTGGTTGCCGCCGCCAGTCCCCCCGTGGGTGCCGTCGACATCGAACGCCTCGGTGGACAGCCGCGCCAGGCGCGCCTGCTCGTAGAGCATTTCGAGTTGGTCGCGTTGCTCGGCGAAGCTTGCCGTGGGTGCCACGTTCACCTCGACAACACCGGGGTCGGGTGTGATCGACATCGAATGCAGCCGAGCATCCGGTGGCGGGCCGTAGCCTTCGAGCACCAGCGGGCAGCCGATCTTGGCCGCGGCGTTTTCGATCCGCCCGACCACCTCGACGAAGTCGTCCAGTTCTTCGGTGGGTGGCAGATAGACGTAGAGCAGACCGTCCCGGATCTCCGCCACCAGTGCGGTTCTCGGCATCGGCTCGGTGTCCTGCACCACGGCGTCTTCGGTTGTCTCGTCCGGGGTTTGGGCCAGCGCGCCCGCCCGCAGCGGCAGCCGGGCCTGGACCGGGTCGGCCTCAACAGCCACCGGTGGCGGTTCCCAGCTGATGGAGTCCAGCGGCAACCTCAGCCCCGCCGGCGAATTACCCTCCAACAGCACGATGCGTCCACGGCGCAGCTTCCAGTCCGCACTTGCCCAGCCGGAGCCGTCGGCGCAACGGTGCAGCGGTAGCACATAGGCGGCAGGCTCGGTGATCGGTGCTTCCAGGCTCGCCAGCAGCGCGCCGCGAGCATCGAGGCTGTCGGAGTCCAGGTCGTCCTCGGCGGCGACCGGATCGCCCTCGGGTTGACGCACCGCCGTGGCCAGCCGGCTCAGCGGGTCCTCGAAAGCAGGTCGGACCTGGCTGGTGGGCAGCCCCAGCCCGTCGGCGATACCGTCTAGAAGTCGGCGGCCGGCGTCCGGGGCCAACGCAGTCGTGCCGGGTTGTTCGGGCCACGGGTCGGCCAGCAGCGAGTCGTCGGTCCAGAGCGGTTGGCCATCGACTCGCCAGTGCAACCCAATCTGCCAACGCGGCAGTGGCTCACCCGGGTACCACTTGCCCTGCCCGCGTTGCACCAGGCCCTGCGGAGCCCAGATGGCCTTCAGCCGCGCCGCGAGCGCCGAGGCCCGTTCGCGTTTGTGCGCGCCGTCGGCGTCGGTGGTCCACTCGGGGGCGACCTGGTTGTCGATCGAGACGAACGTCGGCTC
>JAGQTR010000037.1 GCA_020438915.1 Mycobacterium sp. | reverse complement strand
AGAGCGCGACCTCGCCGAGGAGGAAGGACCAGTGATCCGGGAAGATCTTGCGGCCGAACTCCTTGACGGCGACGCCGACCTTCGTGCGCTCGTCGATGTAGTTCGCGGCGGCCGAGGTGAAACGGCTCGACCCGTTCGCGGTTTCGGTGGGGGTGACAGTGCTGCTCACTTGAGGCGCTCCCAGAAGCTCGGGCCGACAGGTTCGTTGAAATCGCTCTGCGCGATCAGGTATCCCTCGTCATCCACCGTGATCGGCAGCTGGGGGAGAGGCCGCTTGGCCGGGCCGAAGATGACCTTGGCGTGATCCGTCACGTCGAACTGCGACTGGTGGCAGGGGCACAGCAGGTGGTGCGTGTGCTGCTCGTAGAGCGCCACCGGGCATCCAACGTGCGTGCACACCTTCGAGTACGCGACGATGCCATCGTACGACCAGTCCTTGCGCTCCTCGGACTCCTTCAGCTCGGAGGGATCGAGGCGCATGAGGAGAACGATGGCCTTGGCCTTCTCGTCGAGCACGTCGACCGCGTCGCCCAGGTTCTCGGGCACCACGTGGAAGACCGAGCCGATCGTGACCTCTGAGGCCTTGATCGCTCCGCCGACGCTCGCGCCACCCGTATCGCGGGCAAGCCGAACACCCGAGTCCCAGAGCGTGTGCTTGAGCAGCTGCACGGGATCCTGATCCTGGGGCGCGAGGCTGCGGAGCAGCGTGATCCCCGGCAGGGGGAAGGCGATGAGCGCACCGAGGAGGCTGTTGCGCACCAGCGTGCGGCGCGAGAATCCGGACTCCTTGTTCGCGACCGCGAAGACCTCCGCGGCGGCCTCGCGCGTCTCCGCATCGCTCGCGACCGGGTGCCGCTCGTCGATGCCCTCCTGATCGGCCATCAGCGCTTTGCCCCAGTGGACCGCTCCGATGCCGACGGCGAGGAGCGCGAGGGTCATGCCGATGCCCACGAACATCGTGTGGAGGCGAACGGCCATGAGCTCGCCCGTCTCGATCGGGAAGAACATGTACGCGAGCACCGCGCCCAGGCTGCCGGCGACCGAGATGTAGAAGAGCGTGAAGACCGTGCGCTCGGCGCGCTTCTCCTTCTTCTCGTCCAAGTCGGTGACGCGCCGGCGGTGGGGCGGGAACCCCGGGTTCTGTACGGGGTCGTCGACGAGGACCGCGGTTCCGGCCACGACCTCTCCGGCGCCGTGGGCCTGGGGGGCGAGAGCGTTACCGCTCGTGTTCGCTTCCTCTGCCATGTTGCTCCTTGATTCCTGACTGCTCACGAGATGCTTGGGATGGATCCGGCTTGCGCCTAGTTCGACTTCGCGGTGATCCACACGGTGAACGCGACGATGATGCCGAGGCCGATGATCCAGATGAAGAGACCCTCGGCCACGGGGCCGATCGCACCGAGCGTCAGCCCGCCGACGGCCGGTTTCTGCTCGATGTACTGGAGGTAGCTGATGATGTCGGCCTTGTCCTGCGGAGTGATGTTCGCGTCGCTGAAGACCGGCATGTTCTGCGGGCCGGTGATCATCGCCTCGTAGACGTGCGTCGCAGCGACTCCGGTGAGCGCGGGGGCGAACTTGCCCTCGGTCAGTGCGCCGCCCGCTGCGGCGACGTTGTGGCACATCGCGCAGTTGATGCGGAACAGCGTGGCGCCGTTCGCGACATCGCCGTCGCCCTGCAGGTACTCGGGATCGGGCAGGCCCGGCCCCGGGGCGAGCGATGCGACGTACGCGGCCATCTGGAGCGTCTGCTCCTCGCTGAACTGCTTCGGCTTGACCATGCCCTGCGGCCCGTGGAAGGCGAGCGGCATGCGGCCGGTGCCGACCTGGAAGTTGACCGATGCGGCGCCTACGCCGATCAGGGAGGGCCCGTCGTTCGTGCCTTCGGCGTTCATGCCGTGGCACGTCGCGCAGTTCGCACCGAACAGTTTCTGGCCGGCCTCGATGGTGGCGGGCGACTGCAGGTCGACTTCAGCGGTCGCAGCGGTCTGCGTGAAGCCGGCGTAAGCGGCACCCGTGACGAGCAGACCGACGGCGACGAGCGCGACGGTGGCGAGGGGGTGCCGACGGCCGGTCTTGCGGAGGGGGGTAGTGGCGCGAGCCATGTGTCGTTTCTCCTGACCTATTTGACCATGTAGATGACGATGAACAGGGCGATCCACACGATGTCGACAAAGTGCCAGTAGTACGACACGACGATCGCCGCCGTGGCCTGGGCAGGGGTGAACTTACTCATTCTGGTGCGGATTAGCAGCAGTATGAACGCGATGAGACCACCGATGACGTGCAGACCGTGGAAACCGGTCGCGAGATAGAAGACGGTGCCGTAGGCGCTGCCCGGGATAGTGGTGCCGTGTTCGACCAGGTGCAGGTACTCATAGCCCTGACCGAGTACGAAGAATGTACCCATGGCGAGCGTCAGGGTGTACCAGCGACGGAGACCGAAGACGTCGCCGCGCTCGGCGGCGAAAACGCCCATCTGGCAGGTGAACGACGATGCGATCAGCACCAAAGTCACCGGTACCGCGAGGGCGAGGTTCAATTCGGTGGGCTCGGGCGGCCAGTCGCCGCCGGCCTGAGCGCGCGCGGTGAAGTACATCGCGAACAGGCCAGCAAAGAACATGAGCTCGCTGGAAAGCCACACGATGGTGCCGACACTGACCATGTTCGGTCGGTTCAGCGAATGTACCCGCGACGTGATAGCCGTCCCCGAGGTCCCTACAGCGCTCGTCACAGGTGCAAGTATGACGCTTTGTAGTTGTCGAACTCCACCCGGGTGGAACAATTCGTCATAATCTCTCGGTGACGTCCTCAGTGCCCAAGCACCCCGCATCGCCCGACGAATCGGGTGCCACACGCACCTGGCCAGCCATTCTCGGCAGGTTGACCACAGGTCAGGGCCTTGCGGCCGGGCAGGCGGCCTGGGCGATGGACCAGATCATGACCGGCACCGCGACCCCCGCCCAGATTGCCGCCTTCGGCGTGTCGCTGAAGATGAAGGGCCCCACGTCGGCCGAAGTCACCGAACTGGCCGACATCATGCTCAAGCACGCGCGGCGGGTACCGACAGACACGATCGGCACGGCGACGGTTGATGTGGTCGGAACCGGCGGTGACGGCGCCAACACGGTCAATCTGTCCACGATGGCCTCGATCGTGGCGGCCGCGGCGGGAGTGCCGGTGGTCAAGCACGGCAACCGCGCCGCGTCGTCGCTGTCGGGCGGAGCCGACACCCTCGAAGCGCTCGGGGTGCGTATCGACCTGGGCCCCGAGGAGGTGGCCCGTAGCGTTGCCGAGGTCGGCATCGGTTTCGCCTTTGCCCCACAGTTCCACCCGTCCTACCGGCACGCGGGCGCGGCGCGGCGCGAGATCGGTGTGCCGACGGTGTTCAACCTGCTCGGCCCGCTTACGAATCCGGCCGCGCCCCGCGCGGGCCTGATCGGCTGCGCGTGGGGCGACCTGGCCGAGGTGATGGCCGGTGTGTTCGCGGCCCGCGGCTCGAGCGTTCTCGTCGTGCACGGCGACGACGGTCTCGACGAGCTGACGACGACGACGACGAGCACGATCTGGCGGGTCCAGGCGGGTACCGTCGAGCGTTTGACGTTCGACCCGGCGGCGTTCGGCTTCCGGCGTGCCGAGATCGCGGCGCTGGTCGGTGGTGACGCCGAAGCGAACGCGGCCGAGACCAGGGCGGTGCTGAGCGGGGCCGCGGGTCCGGTCCGCGACGCCGTCCTGCTCAACGCCGCCGGCGCACTGGTCGCCCACGCCGGGTTATCCAGCGGCGCCCAATGGGCGCCGGCGTGGGAATCCGGACTGGCCCGTGCCACCGAAGCGATCGACTCCGGGGGAGCCGAGCAGTTGCTCGCGCGTTGGGTGCGCTTCACCCAGCAGGTCTGAGGCGGTGGCCTGTTCGATGTCCTCAACGGTGGCCTGCTGGTAGGCCAGGCGGGCCGAACGGGCCGACGCAGCCCAATCCGACCAGCGACCGGCGGCGCCCAGCGGCGAGCAGTACCCGGCTTCAGCCTGCACGATCCGAACCCCGGGCCGGGCGAGCCAACGGGTCAGCAGGGCCGTCTCCTCGACCAGTGCGCCGCCCAGGGGGTATCCGCGTGCCCCGGACGGTTCCGTGGGCGGCAGCACCGACTGCGCGCCCGCGCAGAGGGCGTCCACGACAGGCATCGGGGGTACCCCGCGGGGAGCTACACCGGCGGCCGCCAGCTGACCGTGGCGGATCACCGCGAGATGCCACCCGTGGTCTCCGTCGGGTTTGGCGGCCACCACCTGCGGGATCGACGCCAACGCCCGCAGCCGCTGGCCGCGCCACAGCACGTCGATGGTGGCGGCGGCGCGGTCGCGCAGCCGCGCCGCGGTCTCGTAGCGCTTGCGTTCAGCCAGCTCGGCCACCTGTGACAGTGCCGCCGCCAACGGACCGTTACTGCGGCCGTCGATGAGCGCGAGGGCATCTCGGGCCGCGGCGGCGTACTCTGCGGCGTCGATCCCGCGGACCGCCGGGCAGGGCGATACTTCTCGTTCGGGACAGGCGGGGCCGTGCACCGCTGAGCGGCCCAGCCGGGTGGTGCAGGTGCGCACGCCGGTGAACCGTGCGATCAGCTCTGCGGCCTCCAGAGCTTCGCCGCGTGACCGGAACGGCCCCACCGCGCTGTCGCCGCGTGGTGCCCGCACCGCGGCGAACCGCGGAAAGTCTTCGTCGGTCAGAGTGAGCCACCACCAGCGCCGGGGAAATTTAGACCGGCGATTGTAGGGAGGCGCGTGCGCGGCCAGCAGGCGTAGTTCGCGGACTCCGGCCTCCAGGTCATGGGCGCACTCGACGTGATCGACTGCGGTGGCCAGCGATGCCATCTCCTTGATCCGGGTTCGCGGATCGGCACCGCTGAAGTACTGCGACACCCGCCGGCGCAGATTGATCGACGTGCCCACGTAAAGCACCTCTCCCGACGGCCCCCGGAACAGGTACACGCCCGGGTTCGGTGGTAGGCCCTTGGCCAGATGACGCTTGCTGCGCTGCGCCGGCGTCACATCCGGCAGATATGAACGGAGTTCGGTATAGGTGTGTACGCCCTGATTGCCGACGCGCTCGATGAGGCCGTGCAGCACGTCCACGGTCGCCCGCGCGTCATCGAGGGCGCGATGGGTAGGGGTGGTCGACGCTCCGAACAGTCGCGCGAGCGCCGACAGTCGCACGCTGGGCGCCTCGTCCCGGGTGAGTGCGCGGCGCGCCAACCGAACGGTGCACAGCACCGGTGGCTTGGGCCACCGGAGGTGATTACGTTCGGCCGCCGCGCGCAGGAACCCGATGTCGAAGCCGGCGTTGTGGGCGACAAGTACCGCGCCTCGGCAGAACTCGAGGAACGCGGGAAGCACCGCCTCGATGGGCGGGGCGTCGTAGACCATCGCCGAGGTGATACCGGTCAACGCGACGATCTGCGGCGGGATGCTTCGACCGGGGTCGACCAGGGTCGCGAACTCGCCGAGGACCTCGCCACCGCGGACCTTCACGGCGCCGATCTCGGTGATCGAATCGTGCTTGTCTCCGGTGTGCCGGCCGCCGGTGGTCTCGAGGTCGACGACGACGAACGTGGTCTCACGCAGAGTGGGGTCAGCGAACGGATCGACATCGGAAAAGCTCAGCTGACCCACGCTGTGAAAGTAAGCGCCGCGTGTGACAACTGAGGTCAACCCGCCGTCTCACCGTTCGAAAACGTCGTCGTGCGGATTTGTCGGTGCGCACCGATACGGTGCGCACGACTCCAATCGAGAGGAACAGTGCGATGGCACAGAACCAGTGGCCGCCGGGCGATTTTGCGGGTCCGGAAGGCCCGACCGGGACGGTGAAGATCGACTGCGACGACTGCGCGGTGC
>JAGQTR010000036.1 GCA_020438915.1 Mycobacterium sp. | reverse complement strand
ATTTCACCATCGTCATCGTCACCCACAACATGCAGCAGGCCGCCCGGGTCAGCGACCAGACCGCGTTTTTCAACCTCGAGGCCACCGGAAAACCGGGCAGGCTCATCGAGGTTGACGACACCGAGAAGATCTTCTCCAACCCGAGCCGGAAGGCGACCGAGGACTACATTTCGGGCAGGTTCGGCTAGGAGCCTGGGGCAATTACCCACCCGGCGGGGGTTCACGGCGTCGAGTGTGCATCCAGCGCGGCGACACGCCGGACAGGCACCGCCCTCAGCGCACACTCGAGCACAGCTGCAACGCCGTTGGAGCACGCGAAGCGTTACCGACCCAGGTTCGGCCAGATCAGCGCGAAACGGGAAGATCGGCGTCTTCAGGGTTGCTTCCGGTGACCTGGAAGATGACCCGTCGAGCCACCTCGACGGCGTGATCGGCGAACCGCTCGTAGAAACGGCCCAGCAGCGTCACGTCGACAGCGGCAGCGACACCGTGTTTCCACTCACGGTCCATCAACACGGTGAACAGGTGTCGGTGTAGGTCGTCCATCGCATCGTCCTCTTCGCGGATGCGGGCGGCCTTCTCCGGGTCGCGGGTGATCAGCACCTCCTGGGCGCTTTGCCCGAGTTCGACTGCAACCCTGCCCATTTCGGCGAAGTAACCGTTGACCTCCTCGGGCAGCGCGTGTTGAGGATGGCGCCGACGCGCGATCTTGGCAACGTGCAGAGCCAGCGCCCCCATCCGGTCGACATCGGCGACGATCTGAATCGAGCCCACGATCGCACGCAGGTCGCCGGCCACCGGTGCCTGCAGCGCGAGAAGGACGAAGGCACTCTCCTCGGCGCGGACGCTCATCGCCGCGATATTTTCGTGATCGGTGATCACCTGCTCGGCAAGTGCCAGATCGGCCTGCAGCAGGGCCTGGGTGGCGCGCTCCATCGCAACCCCCGCCAGCCCGCACATTTCACCAAGTTGACTGGCCAGGGCGTCTAACTGCTCGTGGTAGGCGGTTCGCATGAAACAAGCCTACGGGCTGACCTGCCCGATCGTCACGAGCAGCTCGGTGAACGAAAGGTGAATGCCACCTGGCCAAACGCGGTCGGCAGCCGATTATTCGCAGGTGGTATCGGCGGCGTTGGTGACCGCCAGGTCCTCGGGCAGTTGGGTAGGGGTGCTGGTGGTGCCGTTGACGACGTGAACGCGCAAGGATGAGCCGCTGCTGGTGGGAGCAGTCACCGCGCTGAAGTCACTTCCGAGTACGACCTGTACCTCATCGCCCATGCCGGTGACACGTTCGAGGGTCGGGTTGGCGAACGACGAGGCGACGGTGGCCGCTTCCTCCTCGTTGCCCGCGGAGAAGAACACCGTCGTTCGTGCCAGCGGACCAGGATAGTCGTCGGGAGTGGTGACGTTGAAGCCATGCGCCTGCAACGCAGCCGACGCCGCGGCCCCGAGGCCGCTTTCGGCCGTCGAGTTCGACACCTGAACGGTGACGGACCGCGCGTCGGTGGCTACCACCTCGATGACTTCACCGTCGCCGGATGCCGGATCGTCGGCGTGCGAGGCCGCCATCGATTCGGGCGTGCCCGGCAGCGGCGTGTTGTCGGGATTGCGTTCCTCGGGCAGCGGATCATCGTTGATGATCGCGTTGAACAGCGCGCGCATATCGTCTTTGCGGGGCACCTCATTGCCGTACTCGTCGGCGTAGCCGACGGTCGGCACGGTGATGAACGTGATGCGACCCGCCGACACGCCCTGCACGGACTGGCCGAGGTCGACGAGGTCCTTGGTGTCGAGGTTGTCCACGTAGCTGTCACCGATGAACATGTTGACCACGTTGTTGAGCTTGGACAGCGAGAAGAACGTCTCCTTGGAGATCAGCGAGCGCAACAACGACGACAGAAACAGTTGCTGTCGCTTGATCCGGCCGTAGTCGCCATTGGTTTCGGTGGTTACCTGGCGAGCACGCACGTAGTTCAGCGCGGTGTGGCCGTCGACGATCTGGCGTCCGGCGACGGGTAGGACCGTGCCGAGTTCGTAATCTTCCATCGGGATGGTGCTGCACACCTCCACGCCACCGAGCGCGTCGACCATCTTGGAGAATCCGGCGAAATCGACTGCCATGAAACGGTTCACGTGCAGACCCGACAGCTTCTGGATCACCTTGACCAGGCACTTGGGTCCACCCACGGCAAAAGCCGAATTGAGCTTGTATTCGGTGTAGGCCTCGTCGGGGCCGTAGGTACCGGTCTCTTCGTCGTAGATGGGCCCGTACTTGCGTGTCTCGGGATTCCATACGTCGCACAGCATGGGGTTGATCTCTAAATCCCGTGGGAACGACACGGCGACGACGCGTTCCCGGTTGGCCGGAATGTTGACCAGCATGATCGTGTCCGATCGCGATCCGGCCACCTCGTCGGTGTCTCCGGCGCCCATTTCGAGGTTTTCGCCGAACCGGCTGTCGACACCGACTATGAGGAAGTTCTCGTCGCCGAACTGTGCGTTCGGGTCCACGATGTCGCGGGAATCCGGGTCGAGTGCCGAGACCCGGTTGAGCAGGTTGTTCTTGCTGGACTGCCACTGCCAGGCGCTCCCGGTCAACGCGAGCGCGAGCACGGCGATCAGCGCCGCTGCCGTGCGTCCGGCGAGCACACCGCGACGCTGGCCGCGCTTGGGCGACTGACGGCGCGGCACCGGCGGGCCGGCCAGGTCCGGCAATTCCGACGAAGACATCGCCACGACCGGCAGGATCGTGGTGTCCGCGTCGTCCAGGTCCGGATAGGGTTCGGCTTCCGGTTCGGCGCGATGGCGTCTCGGCTCCGGCGCCGGGGCGTCGCCGTTGATCTTGGCGATCAGGTCGGCGACGGTGACCGTGTCGGTGCTGTCGCTGCGCTCGCGGGCGCGTTTCGGGGTTTCGCCGCGTTCAGCCGGCGTGCCGCCTGGTAATTGCTGCCGCGATTGGGTATTCCTGTCCCCGACGGAGCTGTCATGCCCTGCGGGGAGCGGACGACCAGGAGTGGCGCTCTCGCCGTCACTCATGTTCGTACCGGCCTTCCAGCTCCCAACGGCCTCTCGCCGCGTGCGTGCGATTCGTTCGCGTCGTTGCCCGCCGACACCTCAACGTGCCGACCGCGTGCTCACTGCCTGAAACACTGGGCCCAGCTCTGGCAGCGGAGCCGGGCAATTAATCGGTCATCGTACTAAGACATCCTGGAAAAGTGCCAGCCGAAGCCCGTGGCCACTGTCTTCCCGGGATGCTCTCGAAATTGTCTCGTAACGTCCTGTTCAGCCGCCCGAGTGCATCACATCGGCCCCGAAAGGCACCGTACAGTCCTCGGGATCGTCGAGCCAGCCCTGCGGAAGAGTCACCGACGCAGCCGATCCCTGACGGCCCCGAGGGCCGCTGCCCACCGCGGGGAACGGTACGTCGGGATCCAACTGACCGAGTAGATCGTCGAGCTCCGAAATCGTCTTGACCAGTGCTAATGATCGACGTAAATCAGCGCCCGCGGGAAAGCCGTGCAGATACCAGGCCACGTGCTTGCGGATATCCCGCATCGCTTTGTCCTCTCCGAAATGTGCGACAAGGAGCTCGCCGTGCCTGCGGATGATCTTCGTCACCTCGCCCAGTTTCGGCGGCGACGCAGGTGTTTCCCCGGTGAAAGCGGCGGACAGCTCGGCGAAAAGCCAGGGCCGTCCGAGGCAGCCCCGGCCGATGACGACGCCGTCGCAGCCGGTCGCTGCCATCATGGCCAGCGCGTCTGAAGCGTTGAAAATATCACCGTTTCCCAGCACCGGGACTGCGGCGACGTGAGCTTTGAGAGCGGCGATCTGCTCCCAGTCGGCGGTTCCGGAGTAGCGCTGTGCGGCAGTTCGGGCGTGCAGCGCCACCGCAGCCGCCCCCTCTTCGGCCGCGATACGCCCGGCGTCGAGGTGGGTGTGATGGGCGTCATCTATCCCGATCCGGAACTTGACCGTGACCGGAATACCGGCGTTGGCGGTTCCTCTTACCGCAGCCCTGATGATCTGGGCGAACAGCCGTCGCTTGAAGGGCAGTGCGGCCCCGCCACCGCGCCTGGTGACCTTCGGCACCGGGCAGCCGAAATTCAGGTCGAGGTGATCGGCCATGCCCTCGTCGGCGATCATCTTGGCCGCCGCGTACGTGGTCTCCGGGTCGACGGTGTAGAGCTGTAGCGACCGCGGTAGCTCCTCGGGAGCGAAGGTCGTCATGTGCATCGTGACGGGGTGGCGTTCCACGAGAGCGCGGGCGGTGACCATTTCACACACGTACAGGCCGCTCACGGTGCCGGCGCGGGACAGCTCGAGTTCGCGGCACAGTGTGCGGAATGCGACGTTGGTGACCCCGGCCATCGGCGCCAACACGACCGGGCTGCGTAGTGCGATCGGCCCGATCTGCAGTGCAGATCGGGCCGTCGGGGTAGTGGTGGTGGCGATCAACTCGGCGCGGCGGATCCGACCAGCTGAGCCTTGGCGGCCTTCTTCTCGGCCATCTGGGCCAGACGCTCCTCGCGCCGCTGCTTGGCGACCTCGAACTTGTCGACTGCCTCCTGCAGTTCCTCGACCAGGAGGCCGAGATCGTCGCGCATCCGCGCGGACTCGCCGTTGAAATCCTCGCGTTCGAAGATGCGCCACTTCTTGAGCACCGGCATCACGATGTCGTCGAGGTGGATGCGCGGATCGTAGACACCGCCGGAAGCGATGGTGACGGCGCGGCGTCGGAAGTCCGGGATCGTGTATCCGGGCATCTTGAAGTTGCGCAACACCTTGTGCAGGGACTTCATCGCCTGGTTGGGTGCGATCTCGAACCCGGCCTCGGACACGTCCCGGTAGAAAATCATGTGCAGGTTCTCGTCGGCGGAGACCCGCTGCAACAGCTGGTCGGCGACGGTGTCGTTGCACGCCTTACCGGTGTTGCGGTGTGAGACGCGGGTGGCGAGTTCCTGGAACGTCACGTAGATCACCGAGTCGAACAGGCTCGCGGCGAACAGGTCGGCCTCGATCTGGTCGTTCTGACCCGGGCTGAAGCCGCGTGTCATCTGTTCGATGCGCAACTGCTCGAGCTCGACGGGGTCGACCGCCCGGGTGACGACGAGATAGTCGCGCAGCGCGATGCCGTGCCGGTTTTCCTCGGCCGTCCACCGGTTGACCCAGAAGCCCCAGGGGCCATCCATGCCGAAGTTCATCGCGATCTCGCGGTGATAGGACGGCAGATTGTCCTCGGTGAGCAGGTTCACGATCATCGCGACGCGGGCGACCTCGGAGAGCTGCGACTGCTCGGGATCCCAGTCTTGGCCGCCGAGCGCGTAGTAGTTCTTGCCGTCGGACCACGGAATGTAGTCGTGGGGGTTCCAGTCCTTTTGCATCTTCATGTGGCGGTTGACGTTCTGCTCGACGACGGGCTCGAGTTCGGTCAGCAATTGCAGGTCGGTCAGGTCTTTCGACACGACACCTCCCGAGTTATCTGTACCTAATGGTTGCAGTCAATATATCTGTGTAAGCCGGTGACATTCAAGCCAGCGCGCCGCGGCTTCGTCGAGGTTGGCCGGCCGTTTATGGCTCCGCACCGCTGAGCAGTAGCTCAACGCAGTGGTCGATGAACTGCTCGCGCGTCGCGGACAGCCGGCCATCGAGGTAAGCCGTGAACAATGCACTGAGTGCCCCAATCAGGCCGGTCGCAACCATCGCCTGGAGGCTGGGGTCGGTGATGCGGGTGAGCTTGCGCTGCAGCAACTCGATGAAGCTGGGCATCCACTCCGCGCCCGAGTGTGTCAGTACCGGCTCCGCCTCCGGTGCCAGCAGTAACACCCGTCCGCGGGCGGGGTCGTCGACCATCAGAGCCACGAATCGCTCGACGGCGTCACGGGGGCTGTCGGACTTCATCAGTGCCGACATCGCGGTGTTGCACACGTCGTCGTAGACAGCGGCGACATACTCGTCGCGATCGGCGAAGCTCTCGTAGAAGTAGCGTTCGGTGAGTCCTGCGGTCCGGCAGACCGCGCGAACTGTCAGCGCTGGGCCGTTGGGACTGCCTAGCAGCCCCACGCCGGCAGTGATCAACTCGTTGCGGCGCAGGGTTCGGCGGTCCTTCAGTGGAACACCCGACCAGCGGCCGCGTCGTTGACCGGACGGCACAGCACTCCTAAGCTCGATTGACAACGTACGTAGTCAAAATCTGGTGTGGCAGCATGACGTGTTCTAGGGAAGGTCGCTAGTTGACTCAAGATACTTCCGAGACGCCCCCGGCGGTGGCGGTCGGCTGCCCAGTAGCGTCCGGCGGATACGACACGCCGCCCCAGCCGCTCGGTCCGGACTCCCTGACCTGGAAATACTTCGGACAGTGGACAGGGATGTTGCAGGGTCCGTGGGCTGGATCTATGCAGAACATGCATCCGCAGCTCGGAGCGGCGGTGCAGCAGCACTCGATCTTCTTTTTGGAGCGGATGCCGCGGCTCTACCGGTCGGTGTATCCCATCGGCGGGGTGGTCTTCGACGGCGATCGCGCCCCGAAGACCGGAGCGCAGGTCCGCGACTACCACATCGGCATCAAGGGCGTCGACGATCAGGGCCGCCGCTACAGCGCGCTGAACCCCGACGTCTTCTACTGGGCGCACGCCACGTTCTTCAAGTCCACCCTGCTGGCCGCGGAATGGCTCGGAGGCGGCCTCAGCGAGGCGCAACGGCGCCAATTGTTCGACGAGCACGTCCAGTGGTACCGGATGTACGGGATGAGCATGCGGCCCGTTCCCAAGACCTGGGAAGATTTCTGCGAGTACTGGGATCATATGTGCCGCAACGTCTTAGAGAACAATTGGGCCGCACGTGAAGTGCTCGACCTGTCCGGCATGCCCAAGCATCCTTCGCTGGAATGGATGCCGGACTGGCTGTGGCGACTCAATGTCAGCGGGATGCAGCGCTTCTTCAACTTCACCACTGTGGGGCTGTTCGACCCGTCGATTCGCGAGCTGATGGGCTATAGCTGGTCGCCGCGCCAGGAGAAGCTGCACCGCATCTTCGGCAGGGTGGTGTACCGGACGACCAAACTTCTGCCCAAGCGCATGCTCATGCATCCGCGGAAACGCTCTGCCGCCGACCGTGCCCATGGGCGACTGCCCGCAGACTCACCGCTGGTGGAAACTCCCGCGCGCAATCTCCCGCCCGTCGAGTATCGCGACAACCCGCACTACTACAGCCCGAAGGTCTGACGGCTCGCCTGCGTCGATACGGGGCTGGTGGTTCGACGGTACTCGAACTTCTGCGCCCGCATCGCGGTCTCAACGCGGGTAGCTTGAACACATGCAGGCGCCGGAAGTTCTTGCCGGACGCTACGAACTGCGCGGTGTGCTCGGGCGCGGCGGGATGGCCGAGGTGCGGGACGCCTGGGATATGCGGTTGGGCCGTCCGGTGGCGGTCAAAGTTCTGTACCCGTCGGTGAGCGCGCAGCCCGACTGCCGACGCCGGTTCGCAAGCGAGGCGCGCGCCGCCGCCAAACTCAACCATCCGCACGTCGTGGCTGTCTGCGACTCCGGCGTGGACCGCGGTCGGCACTTCCTCGTGTTGGAGCGGCTTCCCGGACAAACCCTGGCCGACGTGCTGGCCCGGGGCGGACCGCTGTCCACTCAGCAAGTGCGCGTGATCCTGCGCGAGGTGCTGTCTGCTCTTAGCGCCGCGCACCGCAGGGGTGTGCTGCACCGCGATATCAAGCCGGCCAACATCCTGTTCACCGCGTCCGGAAGCGTGAAGATCGCCGACTTCGGTGTCGCCAAGACCGCTGACACCCCGCAGACGCTGACCAATCGGATCTTCGGGACGATGGCCTACTTGCCCGCCGACCGGATCGCGGGGCGGCCGGCGACGGCGTGCGACGACCTGTATGCGCTCGGGGTGGTCGCCTACGAGGCGCTGACAGGACGCCGGGCATTCCCGCAGGAGAGCATCGTTGCCTTGGCTGATGCGATCTCGGCGGGATACCTCACCCCACTGACCACGCTGCGTCCCGACGTCGACGCCGCTCTCGCCCAGACGATCGAGCGGTCGATGTCCCCGGACCCTCGGTGGCGCTTCGGCACCGCCGAACAGATGCGGGCCAGTTTGGACGTTCCGAGCAAAAAATCTCGATTGGCCGAAGGGGTGCTGGCAGCCGCCGCGGCGCTGGCCGTTCTGATGCTCGCGGTGTTTCTGGTCGCTGTCCAGGTGTCGGCTTGACCTGCGTATATGCCAGCTTCTCGTCGTTCGATCGGGCCGGGATGGAGCTTCGCTAACCAACGGATACCGGTAATGTAACGATCGGCGCGCCGCATTCTATTTTCGTGATCGGTGGTGTACTTTCCCGCGCTTGCACGTATGTTGCTTGTCGTGGGCAGACACTCACTGAAACCCGAGCGACGCAATCCGTCGGTGTTCTTGGCATCCGTGCTGGCCCCGGCGGCGCTGTTCTTCGTTGTCAAGGGCGACGCCGGCCCGCCGCAGGGCGAGGCTGTCGACACAAAACCCGTCGCCGAACAAGCTCCCGTCGGGGTCGAAGGACCAACCGCGCCGTGCTGCATCGAAATGGTCGCGTTGTCGGCGATGGCGCCGGAGACCGCCAGAACGATCATCCAGGCCAGCGCGCCCACATCCCCGGTATCGCTGGTGTCCGCGTCGAGGTGGCGGGTCGTCAGCCGCACCTTGCCCGCCGGTGCCGCACCGGAGCGGGGCCTACAGGTCCGGACGATTCTCACCGCCCGCAGCATCAGTGCCGTTTTTCCCGAGATCAACCACATCGGAGGGGTGCGCCAGGATGCGTTGCGGTGGCACCCCAACGGCTTGGCGCTCGACGTGATGATCCCCAACCCGAACTCCGAGGCCGGTATCGCCCTCGGTGACGCGATCGTCGCCTACGTCCTGCAGAACGCGCAGCGTTTCGGCATTCAGGATGCGATCTGGCGCGGGGTTTACTACACCCCTGGTGGGGCTCGGTCTGGCAGTTACGGGCATTACGACCACGTGCACGTCACCACAACCGGTGGCGGTTACCCCTCGGGGGACGAGCTGTACTTCCGCTGAGGGCGCGGTGCGCCTCGCGGATCCTGTGTGGTGCCCCCACCAGGGCTCGAACCTGGGACCTGCGGATTAAAAGTCCGTAGCTCTACCAACTGAGCTATAGGGGCGTACGGGTTGATCTGGAAAAGGATAGCGGCGCACCGCGCGTTTGAGGATTTGGGTGCCGGTACCCTAAGCTATCGAAGCTCCCAACGACTTGCAGTTGTGAGTACCCCGAAGAGATTCGGCCGGGCCCCCTTCGTCTAGCGGCCTAGGACGCCGCCCTTTCAAGGCGGTAGCGCGGGTTCGAATCCCGTAGGGGGTACACGCGACGACCAATTTGGCGGGAAGTCGCACAGTAAGGCCCTGTGGCGCAGTTGGTTAGCGCGCCGCCCTGTCACGGCGGAGGTCGCGGGTTCGAGTCCCG
>JAGQTR010000485.1 GCA_020438915.1 Mycobacterium sp. | reverse complement strand
CCGACGCCGCCGACGCCGCGGCGATGGGCAGGCTGTTCGACCGCTTCGGAGCCGATCTGCCGCCCCTGGGCGGGATTTATCTGGCCGCGATGAGCGGCAGTCCGGTCACGCTGGCCGACATGACCCACGACGACACCGTCGCGATGTTCCGCTCGAAGATGGACGCGGGCGCGCTGCTGGACACGCTGTCACGCGACCATCCGGTCGAGCAGTTCGTGCTGTTCTCGTCGATCTCGGGGGTGCTCGGCTCGCGGTGGCTGGCCCACTACGCGGCCACCACCACGTTCCTGGACACCCTGGCCTTCGCCCGCCGCGCGGCGGGCCTGCCGGCGTGCGCGATCAACTGGGGACTGTGGAAATCGCTGGCCGACGCGCAGACCGGGGTGGAGTTGGCGGCCACACTCGAGTCGGGCCTGGAACCGATGGACGATGCGGTCGCGATCACCGCGCTGAGTGCGTTCGTCGGGCCGCAGGCCCCGGCCCGGGCCACGGTGGTGGCCGCCGACTGGCCGCGGCTGGCGGCCGCGTACCGCAGCCGGACACCGCTGCACATCGTCGACGATCTGCTGGTCGACGGCACCGCCCCCGAACCGGTGGCCCTCACCGGTGACACACCGCTGCGCGAGGAGCTGCGGACCAGCGAGCCGCAGCGGCGCCTGGATTTGCTGACCGATCACGTCAGCGCCC
Source organism: Mycobacterium sp. (assembly GCA_020438915.1). GTDB lineage: Bacteria > Actinomycetota > Actinomycetes > Mycobacteriales > Mycobacteriaceae > Mycobacterium. The sequence continues at coordinate 10,098 of JAGQTR010000485.1, read as the reverse complement.
AGGTGGCCGCCGCGATGGGCCTGTCATCGACCCACACCCTCGATCCCGCGATCGGGTTTTTCCAGTTCGGCATGGATTCGCTGATGAGCGTAACGTTGCAGCGCTCGCTCAGCGAAAGCCTGGGGGAGCCGTTGCCGGCATCGGTGGTGTTCGACTACCCGACGGTCGAAGCGCTCACCGATTACCTGGCCTCGATCCTTCCTGAGATAATCGAGACCGTCGGTGCCGACTCCGGGGGTGGCACGGGCGCGGCGGACACCTCTGCCGCAGCCGAGGATGCCTACGACGACCTGGCCGAGGACGAACTGCTTGCGAGACTGTCGGAGAGATTGAGTTAGGTGAGATGACCCAGACATCGGCTGAATCGCCGGACCGCCGGGCGATCATCACCGAGGCCCTGCGCAAGATCGACGACCTGAGCGCCCGGCTGGCCGCGGCCGAACAGGCAGATACCGAACCGATCGCCGTGGTCGGAATCGGTTGCCGACTGCCCGGCGGGGTCGACAACAGCAACGAATTCTGGACGCTGCTCACCGACGGCGTCAACGGGGTTATCCGGGTGCCCGCCGACCGCTGGGACCCCGACGAGTTCTACTCACCCGACCACTCCGTGCCCGGAACCATCTGCAATCGCGAGGGCGGGTTCCTGACCACCTGGCAGCCGGACGAGTTCGACGCCGAGTTCTTCGCGATCTCCCCGCGGGAGGCCTCCGGGATGGACCCCCAGCAGCGGCTGCTGATGGAGGTCGCGTGGGAGGCGCTCGAAGACGCCAACATCAACCCGCGGGCGCTGCGCGGGTCGGCGACCGGCGTATTCGTCGGGTTGACGGCCAACGACTATTTCCGTTCGGTGATCGGCCGACTGGCACCCGAGGACATCGATCCCTACATTCCGTTCGGCAATGCCCCGAACTTCGCCGCCGGTCGGATCTCCTACTTCCTCGGCCTGCGGGGTCCCGCAGTGGTCAGCGACACCGCATGCTCGTCATCGCTGGTGTCCATCCACCTGGCCTGCCAGAGCCTGCGCCGCGGTGAGAGTGATCACGCGCTGGCCGCCGGCGTCAACCTGATCCTGAGCCCGGAGAACAACATCGCCTGCTCACGCTGGGGCATGCTCTCCCCGGAGGGCCGGTGCAAGACCTTCGACGCCGGCGCCGACGGCTACGTCCGCAGCGAGGGCTGCGGGGTGGTGGTGCTCAAACGCCTCAGCGATGCCCAGCGCGACGGGGACCGGGTGCTGGCGGTGGTGCGCGGGTCGGCGGTCAACCAGGACGGGGCCAGCAGCGGGCAGACCGTCCCCAACGGCCCGGCCCAGCAGGAGCTGATGCGCAAGGCGCTGGCTACATCGAAGCTGGACCCGGCCGATGTCGACTACATCGAGGCGCACGGTACGGGCACCGGGCTGGGTGACCCGATCGAACTGGATGCGCTGAGCGCGGTCTACGGCGACCGCAAGGATTCCGCGCCGCTGATCCTCGGCTCGGTGAAGACCAACCTCGGCCATCTGGAATCCGCGGCCGGCGTCACCGGGTTCATCAAGACGGTGCTCAGCATCGCGCACGGCCACATCCCCAAGCAACTGCACTTCACCGCCCTGACCCCGAAGGCCGGGCCGGGGGCGGCGAACTTCACGATCGCCGCACAACCGATGGACTGGCCGACGGTGACCCGTCCACGCCGCGCGGCGGTGTCGTCGTTCGGTGTCAGCGGCACCAACGCCCACGTCGTCGTCGAGCAGGCCCCCAAGCAGGCCGTCGAGGTGTCCGCGCCGCTGCCCGAGCCCGCAGTCAGCACCCTGGTGGTCACCGGCAAGTCGCCGGCCCGGGTCGCCTCCCTGGCCGGCCGGCTCGCCGACTGGCTGGACACCGGAGAGGGTGCCGCGGTCGGCCTCGCCGACGTCGCCGAGACCCTCAACCACCGGCGCGCCCAGCATCCCCGATTCGCGACGGTCACGGCGTGCGACCGCGGCCAGGCGATCGCCGGGCTGCGCGCGCTGGCCGGCGGCTATCCGGCACCGGGCGTCGTCGCCCCCCATGACGGACCATGCGGGCCCGGCGGCAAACCGGGCGTGGTTTTCCTGTACTCGGGACAGGGGTCACAGTGGGCCGGGATGGGCCGCCGGCTGCTGGCCGACGAACCGGGGTTCGCTGCGGCCGTCGACGAACTGGAGCCCGATTTCGTTGCCCAGGTGGGGTTCTCGCTGCGCGACGTGCTGTCCTCCGGTGAGTCCGTAACCGGGATCGACCGCATCCAGCCCGTGCTGGTCGGGGTGCAGCTCGCGTTGACCGCACTGTGGCGCTCGGCCGGCGTCACGCCCGACGCGGTGATCGGGCACTCGATGGGCGAGGTGACCGCGGCGGTGGTCGGGGGAGCGCTCAGCCCCGCCGACGGCCTCAAGGTGATCGCGACCCGGTCGCGCCTGATGAAGCGGTTGTCCGGGCAGGGGGCGATGGCGCTGCTGGAACTCGACGCCGCGGCGGCCGAAGACCTGATCGCCGGCTACTCCGGGCTGACCATCGCGGTGTACGCCTCTCCGCACCAGACCGTGATCGCCGGACCTCCCGATCAGGTTGACGCCGCGATTGCCGTGGTCGACGCCCAAGACCGGCTGGCCCGGCGGGTCGACGTCGACGTGGCGTCGCACCATCCGATCATCGACCCGATCCTCAATGACCTGCGGATGGAGCTGGCCGGCCTGCAGCCCAGGCGGGCGAACATCCCGATCATCGTCACCACCGACAGCCGGCCGACTGACGGCACCTGCGTGTTCGACGCCGATCACTGGGTCGCCAACCTGCGCAACCCGGTGCGGTTCGCCCGTGCGGTGGCCACCGCCGGAGCCGACCACACGATGTTCGTCGAGGTCAGCCCGCACCCGCTGCTCGGGTATGCGATCAAAGACACGCTGGCGAACACCCACCACCACAGCATCGCCACGCTGCAACGCGACGCCAACGACACCTTGACCTTCCGCACGAACCTGAATGCCACCCACACGCTGCGCCCGCCGAAGACCCCGCAGCGCGGCGGGCCACGGGTGCGGCTACCGGCCACACCGTGGCAGCACACCCGCCACTGGATCGCCACAGCTGCGAGCGCGCTGCAGTCCAAGGCCACTGCCGAACCCGAGGGCGAGTACCACAGGTGGTTTCACCAGCTCAGCTGGCCGGTCCGCGAGGTCACCGAGACCGGTCACGACGGTTGCTGGCTGGTGATCACCGACGAGTCCGGCTCCGAACTCGCCGAGCTGCTAGGACCGGGCTCGCGCACGATGCCGCTGTCGGCGCTGGATACGGGCGGCGACGCCGACGGGCTGACTTCGGTGCTGGAGACCGTCGACCACGTGGTGTTCGCACCGTCGGTGGGCGCACAACGCTTCGCCGCGACCGAAAGCTACGCGTCATTCCACCAGCTGCGCCGTCTCGTCGTCGCGTTGGCTGCGGCCGGAAACGCACCGCGGCTGTTCATCGTCACCCGCAACGCCCAGCCCGTCATCGACGGCGACCGTGCCAACCCGGCGCATGCCGTGCTGTGGGGTCAGGGGCGCACCCTGGCATTGGAGCACCCCGAGTTCTGGGGCGGCCTGATCGACGTCGACGAGACGCTGCCGGCCGAACTGCTCGTCGGCTACCTGCACACCGAAGCTGCGATCACCGACTCCGACCGCGAGGACCAGGTGGTCTACCGCGGCGCCGAACGCCGCGTACCACGCCTGGAGCCGCGCGCGCTGCCCGCGGCGCCGCTGACCCGGCTGGAGAGCGGCACCAGCCACCTGGTGATCGGTGCGACCGGCAACGTCGGCCCGCACGTGATCGGTCAGCTCGCCGGCATGGGTGCCTCGACCATCGTCGCGGTGTCGCGGCGCGGCACCGGGTTGTCCGATCTTGCGGCCGAGCTCGCCGCCGGAGGGACCACCCTGGTCGAGGTTGCCGCCGACGCGGCCGACGAGACCTCGATGGCAGCGGTCTTCGACCGGTTCGGCGCAGACCTGCCTCCGTTGGAGGGTGTCTATGTGGCATCCCTGGCCGGCGGTGAGGCACTACTGACCGAGATGACCCACGACGACGTGAACCCGATGTTCCGGGCCAAGGTCGACGCTGCGTCGGTGCTGCACAAACTGTCGCTGCGCACGCCGGTGAAGCGGTTCGTGCTGTTCTCCTCGATCACTGGCCTGCTGGGTTCGCGGGGAGTCGCGCACTACACGGCGGCCAACGCGTTCGCCGATGCGTTCGCCCACGCCCGCCGGGCGCTGGGCCTGCCGGCGACGGTCATCGACTGGGGTCTGTGGAAGTCCTGGTCGGATGCGCAGCCGCAGATGAAGGCGGCCGGCCTGGAGCCGATGCCCAACGACGTGGCGATCCGGATGCTGCCGGCGCTGCTGAGCCCCGACGCGGCGGTGCAGACCGTGGTGGCCGGCGCCGACTGGGCACTGCTGGCCGACGCCTACCGCACTCGGGCCGCGGTGAAGGTGCTCGACCATCTGGTCAACGCGCCGGCGGAAAATGCCGACGTCGCCGCGCTTCCCGCTCCGGCATGGGCCACTGTGCTCGGCGAACCCGTCACCGGAACCTCCCACGACCACGTGTGGCGGGCCCGGCTCCTCCCCGGCGAGCGTTCCTACCCCGTCGCGCATCGCGTACGTGGTGTCCAGATGGTGCCGGTTTCGGTCCTGCTGCAGACACTTTCAGTGGCCGCGGCGAAGCTGGACGGTTCCACCGCCGTGGCTGACGTGCGTTTCGAGTACCCGATCGTCGCCGACCAGCCGAGGGCCATCCACGTCGTCGCCGACGGCCCGGAGCTGACGGTCTGGTCCAGCTCCGGCCCCGACAGCCCCGAGCAGCGCTGGACCCGGCACGCCGGCGCGCAACTCACCGGTGCCGCCGCCGGCGAGGCGCCATCGGGAGATCAGCGGGCCACCGGTAAAGAATTCGACCGCGCGGCCATCGCCGAGATGCAGCGTGCATGGGGCGTCGAGGGACAGCCGTTCGCGTGGGCGGTCAGCTCGTGTGCAGCGACCGCCGCGGGTGCGCGCGCCGACATCGAGCTGCCCGAGGGCACCGAATCGCCTGCGGCGGCACTGGTGGACGCAGCGGTCCATGTGGCGCGGCTGGCCGATGCCGACAACATGGCCCTGCTGCTGCCCGCCGGCGCCGAAAGCCTCACCGTCTCCGCACCGCTGGACGACCGGGCGGTCATCGAGGTCTATCGGCGTGACGACAACTCCGGGTCGCTCGTGGTCGATGTCCTGGTCAAGGGCGCCGACGGCACGACGTGTGTCGATATCCGGGGCCTCACATTCGCTCCGGCGGAGTCCACACCCACTCCATCCGACGAAAACGCCTCGACGCCAACAGAGTTCATCGACTTCTCGAGAATGAACCGTCAGCAAACCGTGACCGAATTGCGGGTGCGGCTACGCGCCATCCTGGCGCGTGAGCTCGGAATGCCCGAAGACGCCGTCGATTTCGATATGGCGTTCCCCGAGCTTGGCCTGGACTCCATGATGGCGATGAACCTGCTGCGCGACGCCAAGCAACTGGTCCGCATCGACCTGTCCGCCACGATGCTGTGGAACCATCCGTCGATCTCGCAGATGTCGAACTTCGTCGCCGACCTGCTGGCACCTGCACAGCAGTCCGCCGAGGAGTCCGAACCCGAGGTGAGCGAGAGCGATTCCGATTCGTTCGGTCTGCTCGATGAGTTGTTCGACAGCATCGAATCCTCTTCCGTCGAGTCGGCGAATGCCGGCAGTGAGGGCCCAATCCGATGAAGACGACCTTCGACAGGATCTCGGCGATGTCGGCCGAGCAGCGCGACAAGCTGACAGAGCAGTTCGAAAAGGCGTCCAGAGTGGCGGGGGCCGAACCCATCGCCGTAGTCGGAATCGGCTGCCGGTTCCCCGGCGGCGTGACCGGTCCCGACAGCTTCTGGAAATTGCTGGAGAGTGGCACCGACGCGGTCACCGTAGTGCCTGCCGATCGGTGGGACGCCGAGGAGTTCTACGACACCGACCTGAGCGTGCCGGGCCGGATGCCCACGAAGTGGGGCGCCTACCTCGACGACGTGTCCGGTTTCGACGCGGAATTCTTCGGCATCACCCCCCGTGAAGCGACCTCGATGGATCCGCAGCAGCGGGTGGCCCTGGAGGTCGCCTGGGAGGCGTTGGAGAACGCCGGTTACGCCCCCGATCAGCTGGGCGAATCGCGTACCGCGGTGATGCTGGGTGTGTACTACTCGGAGTACCAGAACGCCTCGGCCGACAACGCCGACTCGATCGACGCGTACTCGGCCACCGGCAACGCCCACAGCGTCACCGTCGGCCGGATCGCCTATCTGTTGGGCCTCAAGGGGCCGGCCGTGGCCGTCGACACCGCCTGCTCCTCGTCGCTGGTATCCATCCACCTGGCCTGCAACAGCCTGCGCATGCGGGAGAGCGATCTCGCGCTGGCCGGCGGTGTCAGCCTCAACCTTCGCCCCGAAACCCAACTGGCCCTTGCTAAATGGGGCATGCTGTCGCCGCACGGCAAGTGCCACGCGTTCGACTCGCGCGCTGACGGGTTCGTGCGCGGCGAAGGCGCCGGTGTGGTGGTACTCAAACGCCTGACCGACGCGGTGCGCGACGGCGACCGCGTGCTGGGGGTGGTGCGCGGCTCGGCGGTCAACCAGGACGGCCGGTCCAACGGTCTCACCGCACCGAACGCACCGTCGCAGCGCGACGTCCTCACCCGCGCGCTGCGCGCGGCCGACGTCGCCGCCGCAACCGTGCACTACATCGAAACCCATGGCACCGGAACGGCTCTGGGCGATCCGATCGAATTCGACGCGCTGGCCGCGGTGTACGGCAAGGGTGATGTGCCCTGCGCCCTCGGCACGGTCAAAACCAACATGGGCCACCTCGAGGCGGCCGCGGGAGTCGCCGGGTTCATCAAGACCGTGCTGACGCTGCAGCACGGCACCGTCGCACCGAACCTGAACTTCGAGAAGTGGAACCCGCAGATCGATCCCAAGCCGACGCGGCTGTTCGTGCCGACGCAGGCGGGGCAGTGGCCCGAGACCGAGCATCCGCGCCGCGCGGCCGTGTCGTCGTTCGGCTTCAGCGGCACCAACGCCCACATCGTGCTGGAGCAGGGTCCGGAAACGACGGCCACGCCCGCCTCGACCCCGTCGGTGGTCACGCTCGTGGTGTCCGGCAAGACCACCTCGCGGCTGGCGGCGTCGGCGAAGTCACTGGCCGACTGGCTGGAGACCGACGGCACCGACGTCGCGCTGGCCGACGTCGCGCACACCGTCAACCACCACCGCAGCCGCTACCACACCATCGCCACGGTGTGCGCGCGCAACCATGCCGAGGCGATCACCGGCCTGCGGGCATTGGCCGTCGGCGGGATGGCCCCCGGCGTGGTCGGCGCCCACGACGCGAGAACCGGTGCCGGGACGGTGTTCCTGTATTCCGGGCAGGGCGCCCAATGGGCGGGTATGGGCAAAGCCCTGCTCGTCGAGGAGCCCGCGTTCGCGGCGGCGATCGACGAGCTGGAACCGGCATTCCTCGACAAGGTCGGCTTCTCGCTGCGCCAGACCCTGGAGGCCGGCGAGCCGATCGCCGGTATCGACCGCATCCAGCCGGTGCTCGTCGGCATGCAGTTGGCGCTGACCGCGCTGTGGCGTTCCTACGGCGTCGAGCCCGACGCGGTGATCGGCCATTCGATGGGGGAGGCGACCGCCGCAGTGGTCGCGGGTGTGCTCACCCCGGCCGAGGGGCTCGACATCATCGCCACCCGAACCCGGCTGATGAAGCGGCTGTCCGGTCAGGGCGCGATGGCGCTGCTGGAACTCGACGCCCAGGCCACCGAGAAGCTGATCGCCGACCGCCCGGATCTGACGATCGCGGTGTACGCGTCTCCGAAGCAGTCGGTGATCGCCGGTCCGCCGGATCAGGTCGACGAGGTGGTTGCGCTCGTCGACGGGCAGGGCAAGCTGGCCCGCCGCATCGAGGTGGACGTGGCGTCGCACCACCCGACCATCGACCCGGTGCTGCCCGAACTGCGCGAGGCGCTGGCCTACCTGGCGCCCGCGGCGCCCAAAATCCCGCTGGTCTCGACCGTCGGCTACGCCGCAGACTCGCCGCTGTACTCGGCCGACTACTGGGCAGCCAACCTGCGCAACCCGGTGCGGTTCAGTCAGGCGGTTCACCAAGCCAGCGCCGACAACAGCAACTTCATCGAAATCAGCCCGCATCCGCTGCTGACCCACGCGATCTCGGACACCGTCGCAGCGCAGGGGACCACCCGCAGGTATCACGTCGGCGCGACGATGAACCGGGACCATCCCGAGACGCTGGCGTTTCATGCGCAGCTGGCCGCCGTCCGACCGCCCGCGGTCACCGCAGCCGACGCCGATACCGCGCGTGTGGTGAACGTGCCGTCGACGGCCTGGCAGCACGTGCCGTTCTGGCAGTCGGATCGCTCGCCGAGCCAGCAGTTCTCCGGGGCGCACCCGCTGCTGGGTCTGCATGTCGAACTGCCGTCCGGCACCGGCCACGTATGGCAGTCCGACGTCGGGCTCGAGCCGCACCCGTGGCTGGCCGACCACGTCGTGCACGGCCTGCCGGTCATGCCCGGGTCGGGCTTCGCCGAGATCGCGCTGTCCGCCGGCCGGGAAGCTCTCGGCCTGCCCGCCGCCGGGATGGAGGTCGCGGTCGAGGTCGAGCAGATGCTGCCGCTCGACGCCCACACGACACTGACCACCCAGCTGGCGCAGGCTGTCCACGGTGACGACAGCCTGCTTCGCGTGGAGATCCACTCGCGCTCGGAGTCGGGGTGGACCCGGCACGCCACAGGCACGGTGAAGGTGGCAGCCGAGGGTGCCAGCCCCCCGCGGGTCACCGCCGCGTCCGGTGGCACCCCGGTGTCTCCGGCGGATTTCTACACCGCACTGCGCCGCACCGGGGCCCATCACAACCGCGCGTTTGCCGCACTTACCCGGATCGTCCGCAGCGACGGCGTCGCCGACACCGAGATCGTGTTGCCCGACGAGGCGATGCCGCACCGTGGCATCACCCTGCACCCGGTCATGCTCGACGCGGCGCTGCAGGGCTTGGCCGCGGCTATGAGCGACGAGACGCTGTCGGAGTCCGCCGAAGTCACCTTCCTTCCAGTCGCCTTCGGGTCGATCCGGGTGTTCGGCGAGGTCGGCCGCCGGGCCCGCTGTCACGCCGAATTGGTGAGCGTGCTCGACGACAGCGGCGACGCGATGGGCCGGGTCACGCTGACCGACGACACCGGGACCGTGCTGGCCCGGGTCGATGACGTGCACCTCAAGCGCATCCAGCGTCGGACCGTGCCGTTGCCGTTGTCGCAGAAGATCTTCGACTCGACATGGACTGAATCTGCGGTCCCCGCCGCCAGTGCCGCACCGACCGGCAGTTGGCTGGCGCTGGCCGACCGGGCGGCGAACATGACGGCGGCGCAGGACTTCGCTGACCGTTTCGCCGGCCCCGGGCGCAAAGTGATCATCGCCGACCTTGGCGATGAGTCCGGGGTGCGCGAGGCGTTCGCAACGGCCACGGCCGACCCCGACCTACCGCCGGCCGGGATCATCGTCTTCTGTGATTTCGCCGACCGCGCCGACAGCGACGGCAGTGCTACCGCAAGCGGGTTGGAGCACGCCCGCGACGTGATCTGGGGGGTGGCGGGAACCGTCCGCGCCGTCGTCGGCAGCTGGCACGGCAAGGCCCCGCGGCTATGGCTGGTCAGCAACGGTGGTCTGGTCGTCACCGATGGCGACGGTCAGGGCGATCCCGGCGTCAACAGCCTCAAAGGCCTGGTGCGTTGCTTGGCCTACGAGCACCCCGACCTGAAGACAACGCTGTTGGACACCGGGGGCAGCGGTGCGGCGCTGTCCACCGAGATCGAGGCCGGTGGTTCCGACGACGTCATCGCATGGCGCGGCGGGACGCGTTTCGTCGAACGGCTTTCGCGGGCGACGCTTCCCGCGACTCCGGGTCAGCTCACCGTTCGCAGCGATGGCTCCTACGTCGTCACCGGCGCCCTCGGAGGTGTCGGCATGGCGGTGGTCCGCTGGCTGGTGGACCACGGCGCC
>JAGQTR010000035.1 GCA_020438915.1 Mycobacterium sp. | reverse complement strand
GATTCCAGGTCGTGCCCGAACGGTTTCTCCACCACGACGCGGGCGCGCGCGGTCAGATTGGCCCCGACCAGTCCCTGGACCACCCGGCCGAACAGTGACGGCGGGATCTCGAGGTAGAAGACGGGGTTGTGTTTCCCTTTGAGCGCCTTGGCAACCCGGTCGTAGGTCTTGGGGTCGGCGAAGTCGCCGGACACCATCGTCAGCCGGGCGGCGAACCGCTCGAAGACGTCCTCGTCGATCGTCTCGCCGGTGTTGACGATCGCGGTGCGGGCATGCTCGCGCAGTGTCGCCGCCGACCAATCATCAAGGGCGACACCGACAATTGGGCAGTCCAGCTTGCCGCGGCGCTCCAGTCTGTACAGCGAGCGGAACGTCATTTTCCTCGCGAGATCGCCGGTAATGCCGAAGATCACCAGCACGTCTCCGGTTGCGTCCACCGCTGAAGTCATCGGTCCTACCTCTCAGGTCACTATTTCGATGCGGGCGCCGATCGCCTGATAGGTACCGGTGGCTCTGGCGTCGCGGGTAGCCAGAACACAGCCGTTCCGTAATGCCGCCATGCCGACGATTGCGTCGTACGCGGCCCCGCCGGCGATACCGTGGTCGGCGAGTAACTCCGGCAAGCGAGCGGCGTCGGCGGTCGGCAGCATCAGCGGGTCCGCGAAGCGCTCGGCGAGCAATGTGGCTGCATCCGCCGCGGTCAACCGGACATCGCCCGGAAGCCGGGTCAGCACAGAATAGGTTTCGATCAGTGCGTAGCCGCTGAGCGCGAGCGGCTGTCCGTTCCACCACTTGACCACCGCATTGTGGGCACGGTGGGTGCTCACCACCAGCGGTATTGCGACGCTGGTGTCAACGGCGATCACGTCGGTCAACGCCGGCCCGCGTCCATAAGTCCGAAGACGTCGTCATCGTCGATCTGGGTGTCTCCGGTTGCCACCAATACACCTGCTTCGCGCACGAGGCGGGCGGTCCGGCCGGTGGGGAGGAGTTGCAGACCGGCGCCGTACGGCGAGATGTCCACCGTGGACCCAGCGCGTAGACCAAGGGCGTCGCGGAGCACTTTGGGGACGACGACCCGCCCCACTGAGTCCACCGTGGCTTCCATAGGGAAAAGGATACCAGTGGATTCCCAGCTGCCGGTTACTCCAGCGCCTTCAGGGCAGTCCGGCCCGATCGAATTCCAGCTGCAGCCGTGGGCGACGACGGTTTCTCTCCCGAAGGTCGGCGATGAGCTCGGCGACCTCTGCCACTTCAGTCGACCCGGCTGCCAATCTGCGCATCTTCTTCAGTCGCCGCGCGGCGCTGCGGTAGTTACGGGCATCCGCTACGGCCAGCTCACGTTCGACAATCTCGGTGTACACCGGCAGCACGGCGAGCGGGTCGAGCTTCTCATAGGACTTGCCGAGGTCGCTCCAGATGCGGTCGTCGTCGAGGCCGAGACTGCACGCCAGACTCCATGCGTAGGGAATGTCCTTGAGATACAACTGCGCGAACAGCACTGCGTCGCGCGGGCGCTCGCCGAGGCGCTCTGTCACCTCACCCTCGTAGTCCGGCCATGCGACACCGGCATCCCGGTAAAGCTGGCCCGCGGTGCTCGAAGACGGCCAACGGCGAAATGCCGCTACCCGCGCGGCAAGCAATTCGTCGGGCCGGTGGGCGGCGAGGAGTTCGCACCAGTAGTCGGCAGCCCTTCGAGCTTGATGGCCTTCATCGAAATCAGTGGCTTGCTTCGCCCAGTCCATCGCGGCATCGGCCTCGCCGATTTCCATGAGCGCCACGGCCGTATCGTGCAGCCACGCGGCCACGCGGCGGTCTCGAGCGTGGGTGCGGATGATGGCGTCGACGTCCCGGTCGAGGACCGCCAGGCGCTGGGCGTTCCAGTCGAGGACGAACCACGCGTGCGAGTGCGGCGCCGAGAACCGTTGATCGTCCGGTGGCCGCGGACCGAGATCCGCCGCGCGGGCGTCGAGCTTGGCGCGGTAAGCCGCCAAGCCACCCTCGCCCAGCGCAGGCGCATAGGAAACCGGGTCGAGGGTGAAGTAGTCGCATTCGTCGTCGAACTGAAACTTCACCATCCAGTCGACGAGTTTGGCTGCAGCCGGGCGAGCCTGGACCGCCACGCTCGCGTGGAGGTCGAGAAGGTCGCGGCACGCGTCGCCGATGATTCCGCTGGAGTCGTCGGCCCGCATGATCACCTTTAGCGCGGAGGCGATCGCCCGTTGAGTCACCGCGAGAACCTCAGCGGGGTCGTCGTCTTGAGCGGCTTGACGCAGGATTGCCACGGCCTCATGCATCCGGGCACCGTGCGCGTTGGCCATGCTCCACCGCCACACATCGGCGCGAGTTCTGATGAGGGGAAGGGCGGAGTCGGCCAGAGAGGTCACAGCAACATCATGCGATCACATGCCCGGTGCGCGCGACTACTTCTTCTCGTCGTGGCCGCCGAACTCGCTGCGCATCGCCGAGAGGATCTTGCCGGTGAACTCGCCGAGATCGCGCGACTCGAAGCGCTCGTAGAGCGAGGTGGTGATCACCGGGGCGGGAACGCCCTCGTCGACGGCGGCGAGCACCGTCCAGCGGCCCTCGCCGGAGTCCGAAACCCGTCCGCTGAAATTGTCGAGGCCAGGGGAGCGGGCTAACGCGTCGGCGATCAGATCCACCAGCCAAGAGCCCACCACGGATCCGCGCCGCCACACCTCGGCGACTTCGCCGACGTCGATGTCGTACTGGTAGGCCCACGGGTCGCGCAGCGGGGTGGTTTCGGCGTCGACGGTCCGGTCGGTCTTGCCGGCGTTGGCGTGCTTGATGATGCTCAGGCCCTCCGCGATCGCGGCCATCATGCCGTATTCGACGCCGTTGTGAACCATCTTGACGAAGTGCCCGGCGCCGCTGGGGCCGCAGTGCAGGTACCCGTCCGGCGAGGTCCCGTCGGATCTGGTCCGGCCCGGTGTGGGCTCGGCGCTGCCCTGCCCGGGCGCGATGGTTTTGAAGATCGGGTCCAGGCGGGTCACCACCTCGGTCTCGCCTCCGATCATCAGGCAGTAGCCACGGTCCAGACCCCACACCCCGCCGCTGGTTCCGCAGTCCACATAGTGCAGATTGTCGGTCACCAGCCGTTGGGCGCGGGTGATGTCGTCGCGGTAGTAGGAGTTGCCGCCGTCGATCACCGTGTCGCCGGGCTCCAGCAGCGGAACGAGTTGATCCAGTGTGGAATCCACGATGGCCGCCGGCAGCATCAGCCAGACTGCGCGGGGCTTTGCCAGCTTGTCGACGAAGTCCTGCAGCGACGACGCCCCGGTGGCTCCCTCCTTCTCGAGTTCGCCGACCGCGTCGGCGTTGACGTCGTAGGCGACGCAGCTGTGCCCGTCGCGCATGAGCCGGCGGACCAGGTTGGCTCCCATTCGGCCCAGTCCCACCATGCCGAGTTGCATCGGATTCTCCGTCGTCATGTCGCTCCTCTGTGGGCCGCGGTCTCGGGCTCGGGGTCGTCGTTACTACCCTGCCTGGTGTAGCTGTGAAGTTTCAGTGTTTTGGCGAGCCGACGGTGCTTGGCCTCGGCGTGGCGGTGATGGACGCCGTGTCCGATATAGGGGTCAAGTCGAAGATATCCACCACGGCGGAAAGCTGATATCCAGTCGCTCACTTCGCCTGTAGCCAGACCACGTCGGCACGCCCGCAGGTTGACCACGGTAGACACCACCGGCGGCGGCCAGCACCCGCTCGCGTTGCGTCGGCCACTGCAGCGCCGCCGCGATTTCCTCGAGCGCCGACAGGCGTTGGTCGTCAAGCGCACGCTCGACCAGTGACATCGCTGGCAGCGCGTTGCTCTTGTCGCCGTTACATCGTCGGCACGCCAGGACTAAGTTGGCCAGACCGTCGATCCCTACAATCGACCACGGCAAGACATGGTCGATGGGATTATCTGAGGGCAGATGAATTCCGCAGTAGAAGCAGTGTGGTCCGAACATCTCTTTATACGGCGCTCTGACTGCTTGCAGAACGGCCCGCTCTCGTCCGAAGAGGTGCCCTGCTACATCGGGCACGTCTGAATC
>JAGQTR010000484.1 GCA_020438915.1 Mycobacterium sp. | reverse complement strand
CATGCGGGAGGGGCTGGTCGTCGATCTCTCGCTGAACGAGGCGGGATTCGGCGGACTGTCCTCGAGTTTCTACTATCCCTACATCCTGTTACAGATCCCGGCGGGAATTCTGGTGTCGCGCTTCGGGGCGCGATCGGTTCTCATCACCGGGGCGCTGCTGTGCACGGGTGCGTCGTTTCTGTTCGCGCTGTCGCAGACGGCCAATGCCGCCGAGTCGACCCGCATCCTCATGGGGCTGGGGGCCGCGCCGGCGGTGGTGTGCACGATGACGCTGGCCGCACAGTGGTTTCCGGCCCGCTTGTTCCCCATCCTGGCCGCGCTGACCGAGGTATTCGGAATGACCGGCGCGGCACTGGGCCAAGAGATCCTCGGCTTCGTCGTCGAGCGCTCCGGATGGCGGACCGCCATGATGGGTGCCGGCGCCTTTTCTGCGGTGCTGCTCGTGCTCATCGTCGTGTTCGTCCGAACCCGCACGGTGTCGGGCGGCGGCGCTGATGAACGTTGGCCCCGGGTCGCCGAGATGGCTCGACTGCTGGTGTCACCGCCGGTGCTGGCGCCGGCAATGGCGGGTGGGTTGGTGGCCGCGGCCGGGGTGTCGTTCGGGTGGCTCTGGGGCGTCTCGTACCTGCAGGCCTACCACGACATGAGTCTGTCCGCGGCGTCGCTGACTGCGTCCTTCTACTTCTGGGGATGCCTGCCCGGCATGCTTGGATCCGCCGGGTTGTGCTCCCGGTATCGCATACCTGCGCCGCTGCTGGCATTGGGGGCCATCGGCACAGCCCTGATGATGGGGCTGATCTTGTTCGTCCTGGACGGCCAGATAGTCCTGTCCGCGGCGATGTTCGTCCTCGGCTTCTTCAATTCGTTCTACGCATTGTCGTTCACGATGGTGAACGACAATGCCCCGGCGCGGCTTTCCGGCGTGGCGATGGGTCTGACCAACATGTTGGTGGTGGGCATCGGCGGGTTAATTTTCCAACCGCTGATCGGGGTGCTTGCGCACATGCGCGGGCAGGACGTACCGGACGCCTCGACCTTGGCCATCACCATCGTGGCGCCGGTGGTGGCGTTGGTGATCCTGGCGGTCGCCGGCCTCAGACAGGTACGAAATCCCTCGCGCGCCCGCAGTGCCAGTCCGGAGGCGCGGACCTAGTTTCCGCTGCTCCCGGTGCCGGATTCGCCCTTGGTTTCCACGAGGTCGCCGAGCAGCTGGGCCACCACGGATTCGATGGTCGACTCGATCGAGAATGCCAGAGTGGCGGCCACCGCCTGCACCGCCTGGGTTCGAAACCGCACCAAAGTTGTTATCAGCTCCGCCACTTCGACGTCGTCGGGCATCGCGGCGCCCGGGTTGACCTTGTCGATGACTTCCTCGACACCGGCCTGCACCAAGATCGTGCTGATCTGATCGAGCAGCGGTGCGATCTGTTCGTGCAGATCGATGAGTTTGTCGGTGGCCACACCGTATTGGCGGAGCTCGTTGAACGCTTCGATCAGTTTGGGGCGCACGACGATTGCTTCGCCGTCCTCGAGCCGGATGATGCCCAGCCCGACCATGCGGTTGAAGCCGGGGTCGTCTGCCACCAGCCGCTCGGCATCCAGCACCGACATGCGTTGCGGCTTCTCCGTCGCCCAGCTACCCGAGATCGCCGACTCCAGCCCGAGCATGTCGCCGAGATCTTTGCCCTGCTCCCACCCCGAGAGCATCTCGTTGACATGGGCGATGGTGTAACCGCGGTCCAGCATCGAGGTGATCAGCCGCAGCCGCGTCAAATGGGTGTCGTTGAACAACACGATGCGTCCGACCCGCAGCGGCGGGTGGAGCAGGCCACGGTCACGGTATACCCGGATGTTTCGCGTCGTGGTGCCCGCCAGCCGGGCCAGCTCATCGAGGCGGTACTCGCCGGACTGTGCCACATCGTGCGGCTGTACGGCCGCGTCGAAAAGCTGCGACACCGCGTTCTCGATCACATCGCGTGAACCGCGGCGGATCCGGCGCAGGATGGTCGGGACCGGGCCGGTGGGCGGCCTAGGCGGTTTGGCTGGTTCCCTGGCCGGCGACATGTCAGGCCGTGGAGGTGACGACGCGGGCGCCGATCTGATGTGCCCTGTCTGCATCGCTCCTCGCGTGCGCGGTGTAGTCCTCGATCTGGAACTTTCGCATCTGTCGAAGATACTGCGTCGCGAACCCCGGGTACATCGAGGCGTTGTAACCGTCCGCGGTCAGATACCAGCTACTGCATCCCGACATCCATGTGGTGGCGGCCAGACGTTTCTGGATGCTGCGGTTGTAGCGCTGTTGTACGTCGGCGCGGACGTCGAGATAGCGCAGGTCGTTGTTCAGGATCGTCGTGATGCCGGTGACGGCGTAGTCCAGCTGTCCTTCGACGTAGACCAGCAGGGAGTTGTGACCGGGGCCGGAGTTGGGCCCGGTCATGAAGAACAGGTTCGGGTAACCGTGCGCGCTGGCGCTCTTGTACGCCTCGGCGTGAGCCGCCCAGTCCTGCTGCAACGACCGGCCGCCGAGGCCTGTGACGGGGAACGGCGGGCCGGACAGGTGCACGTCGTAGCCCGTGGCGAACACGATCGCGTCGAGGTGGTGCTCAAGACCGTCACTGGTGCGGATACCTACTGGGCTCAGGGTGGCGATCGGCCAGTCGATCAGCTTGCAGTTGTCGCGTTGCAGGGCAGGGTAGTAGTCGCTGGAGACCAGCATGCGCTTGCAGCCGGGGGTGAAATCCGGGGTGAGCTGGCGGCGCAGCCACGGGTCTTTGACTTGGCGGCGCAGGTGCGCCCGTCCCAGCCGGGCGACCAGGTGGCTCATCGGGGTGTTCCACACCAGCGCCGCCGCGCTGGCTTCGTGTCCCCAGTACAGCGCCTGGCGGGCGACTTCCTGGGTGGCGGGCACCGCGGCGAACAACGCCTGCACGGCGTCGGGCATCCGAACATCGAGGCGGGGCAACACCCAGCCCGGCGTCCGCTGGAACACCTTGACGAACTGCGCGGTCTTGACCAGCTCGGGAACGATCTGCACTGCGCTTGCGCCGGTGCCGATCACGGCGACCCGCTTGCCGGTGAAGTCGTAATCCTCGTCCCATGCCGCGCTGTGAATCTTGTGGCCCTGGTAGGTGTCGATGCCACGGATATCGGGCAGCTTGTGGTCGGCCAGCGGGCCGGCCGCCAGCACGACCGTACGGGCCTGAAACTTCCTGCGTTTCTTCGTCGTTACGGTCCAGACACCTGCGGAGTCGTCGAATGTCATCCCGGTGACCTCGGTGTCGAACCGGATCAACGGGCGCAGCCCGAATTGGTCGACCATATCCTCGATGTGGTCGCAGATCTCTGCGCCGGACGGGTAGGCGCGCGACCAGGAGGGGTTCCTGACGAACGAAAATGAGTACAGCAGCGACGGGATGTCGCATGCCACACCGGGATAGACGTTGTCGCGCCAGGTGCCGCCGACCCGGTCGGCGCGCTCGACGAGCACGATGTCCTCGACGCCGGCCTGCCGCAGTTTGATAGCGGCGCCCAGGCCGGTGAATCCGGCACCGACGATCAGTGTGTCGTGGACCTGTCGGGCTGCCATGTCAGGCCGCCGGCTCGTGGGTGAG
>JAGQTR010000483.1:2013-8033 GCA_020438915.1 Mycobacterium sp. | reverse complement strand
CCGGACGCATGACAAGCTGGCCGCGCTGGCCGGCGTGCGTCCGGTCCGCAGGCCCGTCCACGGCGGCGGTGACGACGAGTTCGACCTCTACTACGTGCGGACCGGTCGCAAGTCCACCCACCCGCTGGTCATCATTCCGGGCGGCCCCGGTGCGGCATCGATAGCGCTGTACAAAGCGTTCCGGCGGCGCGCCGCGGTCAGCGGTCTGGACGTCATCATGGTCGAGCACCGAGGGGTGGGACTGTCGCGCCATGACGACGGGGGCCGCGACCTACCCCCGGAGTCGCTGAGCGTCGAGCTGGTCGTCGACGATATCGCCGCGGTGCTCGACGATGCCGGAGTCGAGCAGGCCGTCGTCTATGGCACTTCGTACGGCAGCTACCTGGCGGCAGGCTTCGGGGCGCGTCATCCAGCGCGGGTGCACACGATGGTGCTGGACTCCCCGCTGCTCTCGGCCGACGATATCGACGACGTGCGGACCCAGATCCGGCGGGTGTTATGGGATGGCCTCACCGCCGAAGGCGACCTGGCGGCCAAGGTCCGCCGCCTGGTCGCCGACGGCGTGCTGGCACCGACCACCGCGCTTCGGGCCGCTGACATATACGGCATCGCCGGCCCGGATGTGCTGCGTCGTCAGCTGGACCTGCTGCTGGCCGGTCATGACTGGCTGTGGACGGCGGTGGGTCTGGGAACCCGGCTGCTCCTGGAACGCCAGACCCCATACCATCAGGAGCCAGACCTCGTCGAGCGCATCGCCTACCGGGAGCTGAACTACGGTGCCGTGCCGGACGGCGGACCGCTTGACCCGGCGGTGGCGTTCCGTGAAATCGCCCGCGGCGATGTGAAGTTCGTCGCCGAGCCCTACGACCTGGTGTCGGCAATGCCGGGATTCACCTGGCCCACCGCGGTGATCTCCGGCGGCCGCGACCTCACCACGCCACCGGCCGTGGCCCAGCGAATCACCGAGCTGATACCCGACTCGGTTCTCGTCGAACTGCCCACCGCTGGCCACAGCATTCTCGACACCCGCGAACACGCCGCCCTGAGGATTTGCCAGGCTGTCTGCGACGGCGGTATCCGCCAACTACCCTCCCGCTCGGAGGAATTGGATGGGTTACCGGCCAATCTCACGGTGCGGCTGCTCGTTCGAGCGATCAGTATCGCAGCCAGGGCGGAGTCGGTGGTCCCGGACGCCGTGCCCCGTGCGCTACGGCAAGTCACTCCTTCATGAAGCCGATCGCGCTGTAGTTCAGGTCGCCGATGCCGGCGGGACCGTAGTTCGCCAAATTGCTTCGGACCGCGACGTTGCCCGGCGACTGGAACAACGGGAGGCTGAAGCCGACATCCCAGATCATCTCGTCAAGCTCGTTGCCCAGGGTGCGGGCCTTGGCCGGGTCCAGTTCGGAGAGCGTCTGCTCGATCTTGGCGTCGATCTCCGGGCTGCCGATCCTGCCGAAGTTGCTCTCCCCGTCGGAGGCGTAGATCTGGGTCAGGCCCCCGAGCGGGAACGCGTCTCCCACCCAAGCGAATTGGGCGACGTCGAAGTTGCCCGGCGTGACGTAGTCGCTGAACAAAGCGCCGCCGGGGACGGCGTTCAACTGCAGTTCGACACCGATCTGGGCCAGGTTGTTCTGCGCGATCTGACCGATCTGGCGGGTGCTCTGTGCGTCGTAGAACACGTCGCGGATGGTGAGTCTGCGGCCGTCCTTCTCGCGGAACTGCCCGTTGCCGCTGAGTGTCCAGCCCAGTGCATCCAGATCGCGCCTGGCCGCTTCCGGGTCGAAAGCGATGGCGTTGTCCTGGTAGCCCTCCTGGCCCGCCAGGTAGATGTGATTGTTCAGCGGAACAGGGTTGTCGACGAGACCACGCTGGGTGATCGCCGCGATGGCTTGCCGGTCAATGCCTTTGGTGATCGCCGTCCGAAGGGCCGGATCGGACAGGATGGACCCTTGCGCACCGTTGAACGTGAAGTGGTACCAGCTCGGCGCCGGCGCACGCCGGATCGAGACGCCGTCGGTGCGACGGGCGATCATCAGATCGTCCACCGTCGCCAGCCCGGCAGCGTCGAGTGCGTTGTTCTGCAGGGCCGGGATTTTGGCCGCGTCGTCGAGCACCGTATAGGTCATCGAGTCCAGCACCGGCGGGGTGCCCCACCACTTCGGATTGCGGGTCAGCACGATGCGCTGTGCGCCGCGGTCGACCGAGGTGATTTCGAACGGGCCGGCCGACGGACCCGGCCCGTCGAGAAAGCCAGTGTTGAACGCTTCGGGGGTGGCGGTCATCACCTTCGGGGCGAGCATGCTGTTGCCGGCGAACATGCCCCTCCAGTCGGCGTAGTGCTTGGCGAAGGTGATGACGGCCTGCCGGTCGTCGACGCCCTTGGTCACCGAAGCGACGCGCTCGCTGCCGTTGGGGGCGGCGAACAGATATGCCGGATCCTTGCCGCTGGTGGCGTGGATCTGGGCCGCGAAGTCCTCCCAGGTGATCGGAGTGCCATCGGACCAGACTGCCTTCGGATTGATCGTGTAGGTGACGACCTGGGGGTCGGTGCTGGTCAGCTCGACACTGGTGAAGTAGTCACTGTTGACCGTCATCTCCCCGTCGGGCTTGATGAAGAAGGCGCGCGGCTGGGTGGCGCGCAACAATGACCCCAGGTCCGCGAGGTTCCCGTCGATGTGCAAGTAGTTGAAGTTGGGCGGGAAGCCCGACAGCGCGAGCCGCAGGTTGCCACCCTGCTGCAGTGACGAGGGGTCTTGCGGGTTGATGTCGGCGGTCGCGCCGAGCTCGGCCTCGCCGCCGGCGGAAGGAACGTCGTTGTCCGCGCCGGAGCAGCCGGCGATGACCAAAGCGGTGGTCACTCCAACGGCGAGCAGACGCAAAAGTCCCTTTCTGGACGACCGAATGGGTGACTTTGCGACTGCTCGCGGTACGAAGTTCGTCATACCGACCGACTTTAACCGTGATCGGCCAGCGGCTGCGGCACCGCCGAGAGCAGCTTGCGGGTGTAGGAGTGGCGGGGATTGCCGAACACGTCGTCACTGTCGCCTTGTTCGACGACCTTGCCGTCGTGCATCACTGCCACCCGGTGGGCGAGATGTTTGACCACCGACAGGTCGTGAGAGACGAACAGATATGCCAGCCCGAAGCGCTCCTGCAGGTCGAGCAACAGGTTGATGATCCCCGCCTGGATGGAGACGTCCAGCGCCGACACGGGTTCGTCGAGCGCCAGGATCTTCGGCTGCAGCGCCAGCGCGCGGGCGATTCCGATGCGCTGCTTCTGCCCCCCGGAGAACTCCGCCGGGTACCTACCCGCGTCCTCTCTGCGCAACCCGACCACGGCGAGCAGCTCACCGACCCGGTCAGCGCTGGCGCTCTTGTCGAAGCCGTTGGCCCGCAACGGCTCTGCCAGCACATCGAACACCGGCAGTCGGGGATCCAGAGAGGCCACGGGATCCTGGAACACCACCTGCAGGTCACCGCGAAGCGCCTTGCGGGCGCGTCTGTCCAGCCTGGCGATATCGGAGCCCAGTACTTCGATGGTGCCGGCCTGCGGCGCGGCGAGTTCGAGGATCTGGTGCAGCGTCGTCGATTTGCCCGAGCCCGACTCGCCGACGATGCCCAGCGTACGGCCCTGCCGCAGTTCGAAGCTGACCCCGTCGACCGCCCGCACCTCGCCGATGCGACGCCGCAGCACCACACCCTTGGTCAGCGAGTAGGTCTTGACCAGGTCGCGGACCCGAAGCACGACGAGTTCCCCGGCGGAAGTTCCGGCCTCCGCAAGCGGTGCGGTGGAGATGCCGTAGATCTCGGCCGCGCTGCGACCGGCGACATGTTCGCTCCTGATGCACGCCACCCGGTGGTCGGGTCCGACCGATTCCAGCTCGGGTTCGTCGACGTGGCACTCGTCGACCGACAGCGGGCATCGCGGTGCGAAAGGGCATCCCGGTGGCAGCGCAGCCAATGACGGGGGAGTGCCCGGGATCGGGACCAGTCGCTCACCCTGGGGTGCGTCCAGGCGGGGCGCCGATCCCAATAGCCCTGCGGTGTAGGGCATTCGACGGTTGTGGTACAGATCCGCGACCGGAGCCGTCTCCACGGCGCGACCGGCGTACATCACTAGAGCCCGGTCGGCGAATTCGGCTACGACACCGAGGTCGTGGGTGATGATCAGCACGCCCGCCCCGGTCACATCACGTGCAGTACGCAGCACGTCGAGAATCTGCGCCTGAACCGTGACGTCCAACGCTGTCGTGGGCTCGTCGCAGATCAACAGATCGGGGTCGTTGGAGATCGCCATGGCGATGACAACGCGTTGGCGTTCGCCGCCGGACAACTCGTGCGGAAATGCGCGAGACCGTTGCTCCGGCTGCGCGATGCCGACCAGCTCGAGCAACTCGACCGCGCGGCTGCGCGCCTCACGTTTGCTGATGTCGCGACGATGAACCTGGATGGCCTCGGTGATCTGTTCGCCCACGGTGTAGACCGGGGTCAGCGCCGACATCGGATCCTGGAACACGGTGCCGATCCGGTTGCCACGCACGCGGGACATCTCCCGGTCCGGCAACCCGAGCAGTTCCTCGCCGTGCAACCGCACCGAGCCGGTCACCTCGGCGTACTCGGGGAGCAGACCGATGACCGCCATGGCGCCCGCCGATTTACCGGCACCGGATTCACCGACCAGTGCGACGACCTCGCCGGCGTCGACGTGATAGTTCAGGCCGCGCACCGCCGCGACGCTCTCGGCGTCCACGGGAAAGGTGACCGTCAGGCCACGTACATCGAGCAGGCTCATCGCTGCCCTCGGCTCTTCGCGCGAGCGCTCATCGCTGCCCTCGGCTCTTCGCGCGAGCGCTCATCGCTGCCCTCGGCTCTTCGCGCGAGCGCTCGGGTCCAGTGCGTCACGCAGCCCGTCGCCGACCAGGTTGGCGCACAGAACGATCAGCACGAGCACCCCGGCCGGGAACAGGAACACCCACGGAAAGGTCGTCACCGAACGGGTGCCGTCGGCGACCAGGGTTCCCAGCGAGACGTCGGGTGGCTGGACCCCGAAGCCCAGGAAGCTCAGCCCAGTCTCGGCCAAGATCGCCACCCCGACGTTCAGCGCGGTGTCGATGATCAGAATGGATGCCACGTTGGGCAGGATGTGGCCAGCGATGATGCGCCAATGGCTGACACCCATATATCGTGCGGCCACCACGAATTCGCGCTCACGCAAGCTCATGGTCATACCTCGCACGATCCGCGAGCTGATCATCCAGCTGAACCCTGCGAGCAGCAGAATGAGCCACAGGATGGTTCCGGACTGTTTGGTGCGCGGCGTGACGATCGCGATCAGGATGAAGCTGGGGACCACGAGCAGCAGGTCGACGATCCACATCAACGTCCGGTCTCGCCAGCCGGCGAAGTAGCCGGCGATCGCACCGACGGTGGCCGCGATGATCGTCGAGATAAACGCCACACAGACGCCGATCAACATGGATTTCTGCATCCCGCGCAGCGTTTGCGCCAACAGGTCTTGGCCCAACGCGTTGGTCCCGAACCAGTGTGTGGTGGTCGGCGGCTGCTGCAGGGCGTAATAGTCCAGGTCGCTGTAGGAATGGGGTAGTAGCGGTGGCAGTGCATAGCAGCCAAGAAAAAGCAGGCACAGCACGACCAGCGCCACCACCGCGGTCCGGTCGCGCAAGAACCGGCGCAGCACCAGGGTGCGTCGCGACACGAACCGGTACTCCGTGACATTCTCGGTGGGCTGGTCGCTCATCGATGTCCTCGGCTCATCGCACCCGCACTCGGGGGTCGAGAACGGCGTAGATCACATCGGAGAGCAACCCCGCAAGCAGGATGGTGGCTCCGGAAAACACCGTGATCGCGGCGATGATGTTGGTGTCCTGGGTGGCCACGCCCTGCACCACCCATTCGCCCATGCCGTGCCACCCGAAAATTTTCTCAGTGAAGACCGCGCCGGTGACCAGGGCGCTGACACCGTAGGCGAACAGCGTGGCCATCGGGATCAGCGCGGTGCG
>JAGQTR010000483.1:0-2008 GCA_020438915.1 Mycobacterium sp. | reverse complement strand
AGACCGTGCTTGAACAGTGCCCGACGCCGTGTCAAACCCTTGGCCCGGGCCGTCCGGATGAAATCCTGCCCCAGCACATCGAGCATCGCGTTGCGCTGGTAGCGGCTGAATCCGGCGATCGATGCCAGGGCGAGGGTGAAGGTAGGCAGCACCAGGTGCTGCAGGCGGTCGACGAACTGCGCCACAGCGCCGCCCACCGCGTCAGGCGATGTCTCCCCGGTGTACTCGAACAACTGAACCCCGAGTGCGGAGTTCACCTTCAAAGCCCCCAGGATCAGCAGGTTGGCCACCACGAACGTCGGCGTGCTCAATATGAGCAGGGACAACATCGTGATCACCCGGTCTGACATCCGGTACTGCCGGATTGCGCCCCACGCTCCAACCACGACGCCGACGGCAGTGCCCACCACCGATCCGATGACGACCAAGCGCAGGCTGACACCGATGCGCCGCCACAGCTCCTCGGTTACCGGTTGGCCGGTCACGGTGGTTCCGAAGTCGCCCCGCAACGCGCCCGAGGCCCAGTTCGCGTAGCGGGCGGGAATCGGTTTATCGAGGTCGAGTTCGGCGGCCTTGGCGTCGATGACGGCCTGCGGAGGTCGCGGGTTGCGTTCGAGCAGGCTGTCGAGCGGTTCGAACGTCAGCGAGGTGAGACAGAACGTCAGGAACGACGCGAGCCCCAACAGGACCACATAGTTGAGCAGCCGGCGTGCCAGAAAACGGGTCATGTGCTGACTCCGCCGCTGCGCTGCATCCGCTCAGGTTATGAGAAATGTGTTGGCACAGCGCGCTCATATGCCTCCGGCGTGCCCGACCCTGGACTTCACCCGGTTTTCACAGCCTGCACACAGCAGGGGCATAGACCTCGATTAGGGCCGCGACACATACTGGTCGCCGTGGCTTCCATCCCAGCTTCCGCCGCGAGAGTGGAGATGTGTCGCGCCGACGGCAGTCCGATCCACGTGCTCGTGGTCGACGACGAACCGGTGCTGGCCGAACTGGTGTCCATGGCGCTGCGCTATGAGGGTTGGGAGATCGCGACCGCCGGTGATGGCGCGACCGCCATCGCGCTGGCCCGTGAGACCCCGCCGGACGTGGTCGTGCTCGACGTGATGCTGCCCGACATGAGCGGGTTGGAGGTACTGCACAAGCTGCGCGAGCAGATACCGGGTCTGCCGCTGCTGCTGCTCACCGCCAAGGACTCGGTCGAGGACCGGATCGCGGGCCTGACCGCCGGCGGTGATGACTATGTGACCAAGCCGTTCAGCCTTGAAGAGGTGGTATTGCGACTGCGGGCTCTGCTGCGACGCACCGGAGTTACCACCGACACCGCAGGCGCCAAGATCGTTGTCGGTGATCTTGTGCTCGACGAAGACAGCCATGAGGTGACGCGCGGTGGCATGATGATCACCCTCACCGCAACCGAGTTCGAACTGCTGCGCTTCATGATGCGCAACGCCAAGCGGGTGCTCAGCAAGGCCCAGATCCTGGATCGGGTGTGGAGTTACGACTTCGGCGGCAGATCCAACATCGTCGAACTGTACGTGTCCTACCTGCGAAAGAAGATCGATACCGGACGGGATCCGATGATCCACACGCTGCGTGGTGCGGGCTATGTCCTCAAGCCCGCGCGCTGAACGCATCCGCGCGGCTAGCGGCTCCCGGCGATGGTCGGCCGTCCTGCGGCCTGCGCGCGGTTGGACGTTGCGGACCCGGCTCCTGCTCACCCAGGTCGTTCTGCTTGCCGTGGCGTGCGTGGGTATCGGTGTGGCGACCGAGTTTGCGCTGCAACGTTTCTTGATGAACCAGCTCGATGAACAGGTGGTGGAGGCCGGCGAGCGCTCCGCGATCATGTTCGAGTTCGGGCCGCCGCCACCACCGGGTATGGGTCGGCCGCCGCCGAGGGCCCGCGGTGAGCGCCCCGGCCCGCCACCGCCCCCATCCGGCCCGCGGATGCCGATCGGTGACGACGACGGCCCGGGTCCGGCGTTTCTGAACGCGCCGGGTC
>JAGQTR010000034.1 GCA_020438915.1 Mycobacterium sp. | reverse complement strand
AGCCGATCGGGTAATGGTTGTAGGTTGTCGGACCGCCCAACTCATCGAAGAACCGCATGCTCTCCTCGACGGTGTCGATATAGCCGTTGAAGAACTTTGCCTCGTTGACCGATCCGTTGGGCCCGCCCTCTCCGCTGGCACCATTATCGTTGATCACCACGATGATGGTGTTGTCGAGCTGTCCGGATTCTTCGAGATAGTCCAGGATCCGGCCGATCTGGGCATCGGTGTAGGACAGGAAGCCGGCGAAGACCTCGGCCATCCGGGCGAACAGCCGCTTCTCCTCATCGTTCAGCGAATCCCACGGACGCACCGTGTCCTGTTCGGGCCAGGCTTGACCCTGCGGTCCCGTGACGTCGGAATAGGGATTGATGGGCGACAGTTCGGTTTCAGCAGGCACGATGCCCATCCGCTTCTGATTCTCCAGGACGATCTCGCGGTAGCGCTCGTATCCCATGTCAAATGTCCCTGCGTAGCGGTCAGACCACTCCTTGAACACATGATGGGGGGCATGCCCGGCACCGGGGCAGACATAGGAGAACCACGGTTTTTCCGGAGCGACCATCGTCGAATCACGGATGAATTCGATGGTCTTGTCGGCCATGTCCTTGGAAAAGTGGTAGCCCTCCTCCGGGGTGGCCGGCGCCTCCACCGGGTGAGCGTCGTAGACCAGCTCGGGATACCACTGGTCTGTTTCGCCGCCCATGAATCCGTAGAACCGGTCGAAGCCGCGGGACAGCGGCCAATTTCGTCTCGTCGCAGCCAGATTGGACTCCTCCAGCGGCGTCAGGTGCCACTTTCCCACGCAATAGGTGCTGTATCCCTGCTCGGCGAGCACTTCTGAGATCAGCGCGGTGTCGTTGGGGATTCGCCCGTTGATTCCGGGGAAACCCTCGGTGAATTCTTCGACGACAGCCATGCCTACCGTGGTGGCGTTGCGGCCGGTCAGCAGCGACGCCCGGGTCGGTGAGCACAACGCGGTGGTGTGGAACTGCGAAAGTCGAACGCCACGTTCAGCGATCCGGCTCATGGTCGGCATCTCGACGAGCCCACCGAAACAATCCCACGTCGCGATTCCCACGTCGTCCCACACCAGATACAACACGTTGGGCGCGTCCGGGCGCGCCTGCGGAGCCGCGTAAGGCCCCCAGTCGGGCTCGGAATCGCGGATGTCGAGCTCGATCTTGCCGTTGAACTCCCGTGCCATGGCAGCCTCGCCTCCATCGTGGTGGTCTGATCACGACCGCCCGGAGATTACACCCGGCACGCGAAGTTGGCCGCAGATATGCCGAAAGCCCCCGCCGCCTGGAAAACACTCCGATGGCTTACGAGGGCTTTGCGGGTACCGCAGAAAGCTCGACTTACTTTGCCTTTTCGAGGATCTCGACCAGGCGCCAGCGCTTGGTCGCCGACAGTGGCCGGGTCTCCATCAGCGAAACGCGATCGCCGACACCGGCATCGCCGTTCTCGTCGTGCGCCTTGACCTTGGTGGTGGTCCGGATGATCTTGCCGTAGAGCGGGTGGCTCTTACGATCCTCCAGCTCGACGACGATGGTCTTCTGCATCTTGTCGCTGACCACGTAGCCGATCGCAGTCTTGCGGCGGCCACGCGGGGTCTCGGTGCGCGGCGTCCGCTTGGGACCGGGCTGAGCGCCCTTATTCGCGTTAACTTCAGCCATTACGAATCCTCACCTCCGGGTCCGGCGGCCAGACCCAATTCACGTTCGCGCAGCACGGTGTAAACGCGTGCGATCTCCTGCCGCACGACACGCAGCCGGCGGTTGTTGGCAAGCTGGCCGGTAGCCATCTGGAATCGCAAATTGAACAGCTCTTCCTTGGACTCACGAAGCTTGTCGGTCAGTTCGCTGTCGGTGAGCTCCCGCAGTTCGCCGGTCGTGGTTCCGACTGCCATCAGAACTGCTCCTCTCTGGTGACGATGCGCGCCTTGATCGGCAGCTTGTGCATCGCGCGGGTCAATGCTTCCCGAGCGACCTTCTCGTCGGGGTAGCTCAGCTCGAACAGGATGCGGCCCGGCTTGACGTTGGCTACCCACCATTCCGGCGAACCCTTGCCCGAACCCATACGGGTCTCGGCCGGTTTCTTGGTCAGCGGACGGTCCGGGAAGATGTTGATCCACACCTTGCC
>JAGQTR010000482.1 GCA_020438915.1 Mycobacterium sp. | reverse complement strand
GCCTGGGTGGGGTGTTCGTGGGTGCCGTCACCGGCATTGATGATTGTGGGGCCGGCCGACGGGTCGTCATCGACTGCCGTCCAGGCGGCGAGCTGCTGCGCGGCGCCCGAGGCGGGATGGCGCACTATCAGCGCGTCGGCCCCGGCGGCCCGCAGGGTCAGCGCGGTGTCTCGCAGTGATTCTCCCTTGGCCACAGATGATCCCGAAGCACTGACGTTGATCACATCGGCGCTCATCCACTTGCCCGCCACCTCGAAGGAGACCCGGGTGCGGGTGGAGTTCTCGTAGAACATCGTGATGATGGTGCGTCCCCGAAGGGTGGGCAGCTTCTTGACCTCCCGGCCCAGCAGCGCCTCGCGGAACCGGTCGGCGTTGTCGAGGATGGCGGTGGCGTCGTCGCGGCCGAGGTCGGCTGCAGCAAGAAGATGTTTCACCTCGGCGGCCCGCCATAGGGTGCGACCCGGACGCCGTCGTGACCGTCGTCCTCGGTCAGTCGAACCTTGACGTTCTCGGCGCGGGAGGTGGGTACGTTCTTGCCGGCATAATCGGCGCGGATCGGCAGTTCCCGATGCCCGCGATCTACCAGTACCGCCAGCTGAACGGCCCGGGGGCGGCCCAGATCCCGCAGCGCGTCCAAGGCCGAACGCACCGACCGGCCGGAGTACAACACGTCGTCGACGAGGATGACCAGCGCGTCGTCGATGCCACCGTCGGGAATCGACGTGGCGGCCAGGGCGCGCGGCGGCTTGCTCATCAGATCGTCGCGGTACAGCGTGATGTCCAACGCTCCGTGAGCGACGTCGACCCCGCTGAATTGAGCGATGTTGCGCGCCAAGCGGCTCGCCAGTGTGACACCGCGGGTCGGAATCCCCAGCAGCACGACCCGCGGGCCGTCGGGGCCGTCGAGGGCCGTCTTTTCGATGATCTGGTGGGCGATGCGAGCGATGGTTCGGCTGACGTCCGCTGCGGACATCAACTCCCGGTCTGTTGCGCCGGCACGATCAGGCGACCCCACGAGTGAGTCGGACCTCCTTCTCCGCCTCACGGGACGGATCGTTAAAGGATGTCGAAACTGCGGGCAGCCTAGCACCTGCGGTGTACAGGAGCGAGTTCGCCACAAACTTCGCCACATACTTTGCCACGGTGGGATACTCGAATTTTCGCCAGCTAGTCGACTGGCCTAATCTGACCCGATATGAACCTCGACCGCAACCGGGCCTCCGTCGTCGAGGCCATCGATGCAGGCCTGCTGGCGGGGGCGGTCACGCTGGTCTGGCGATCCGGCGAAGTGCTGCAGGTCAACGAACTGGGCTACCGGGATGTTCACGCACAGCTGCCGATGCGACGCGACACGATCTTCCGCATCGCGTCGATGACCAAACCGGTGACGGTGGCTGCGGCGATGTCGCTGATCGAGCAGGGCAGGCTGGCGCTGACCGACCCGGTCGCGACGTGGCTTCCCGAGCTGGCGGACATGCGGGTGCTGGCGCAACCGCGCGGCCCACTGGACCGCACCATCCCGGCCCAGCGGCCCATCACGGTCGAAGATCTGATGACTCACCGCAGCGGGTTGGCCTACATGTTCTCGGTATCGGGGCCGCTGTCAGGTGCCTATCGCGCGCTTCCAATGCGACAGGACCAGGATCGATGGCTCGGCGAACTCGCCAATCTCCCGCTCGCGCATCAGCCGGGACAGCGCCTCACCTACAGTCACGCCACCGACGTCCTGGGCATCGTGTTGTCGCGGCTGGAGGGAAAGCCGTTGAGCAAGATACTCACCGAGCGAATCCTTGGACCATTGAGGATGTCGGACACCGGCTTCCATGTCGGAAATGCGGGCCGGCGCCGGGCCGCCACGATGTATCAGCTCGGCGGCGACAACACGCTGTGTGACGACGTGATGGGACCCGCTCCCATCGCCGACCCGCCGTTCTGCGCCGGCGGGGCCGGACTCTGGTCCACCGCCGACGACTACCTGCGTTTCGCCCGGATGCTGCTTGCCGGTGGGACGCTCGACGGTGTGCAGGTGTTGTCGCGGGAGTCGGTGCAGTTGATGCGTACCGACCGGCTCACCGATGAGCAGAAGCACCACAATTTCCTAGGGGCGCCGTTCTGGGTGGGCCGCGGCTTCGGACTGAACCTATCGGTGGTGACCGATCCGGCGAAGTCTCGCCAACTTTTCGGTCCCGGCGGACCCGGGACCTTCTCCTGGCCGGGTGCCTACGGGACGTGGTGGCAGGCCGACCCGTCGGCGGACCTCATCCTGGTGTATCTCATCCAGAATTTCCCCAACCTGTCCGCCGATGCTGCCGCCGCCGTAGCCGGCAACACCTCGTTGGCGAAACTGCAAAGTGCACAACCGAAATTCGTCCGCCGCACATATGAGGCCCTTGACCTGTAGTGCCCGGGGTTGTCAGTGGCGTCTTGTACGGTCGGGGGCATGTTCGAAAGTGTGTTCGATGTCGATCCGGGGGTGAGTGAGGCTGCGTTGCGGGTCCAGGTCGAGCGGCTCGAGCGGGTGAAGTCGGTTGCGGCGGCGGTCCAGGCGCGGGTGACGGCGTTGTGGGAGGTCAAGCGCCGCGCCGCTGAGGAGGCTGCCGGGGTGCCGGCGGCCAAGCGGGGTCGCGGTCTGGCCTCGGAGGTGGCGTTGGCGCGCCATGACGCCCCGGTGCGCGGCGGGACTCATCTGGGAATGGCCAAGGCGCTGGTCCACGAGATGCCCCACACCCTGGCCGCGTTGGAATCCGGTGCGCTCTCGGAATACCGGGCACTGTTGATCGTGCGGGAGTCGGCGTGCCTGAGCGTGCCGCATCGAGCGCAGTTGGATGCTGAGCTGTGCGCCGAGGTGTCGCGGCTGCGGGGTTGGGGCAATGCCCGGGTGGAGGCTGAGGCCAAGAAGATCACCGCCCGCCTTGATGTCGCTGCGGTGGTGGCGCGGTCGGCCAAGGCGGCCAAGGATCGGTACGTGTCGTGCCGGCCGGCGCCGGACACCATGACCTGGGTGAGCGCACTGCTGCCGGTGGCCCAGGGCGTTGCGGTGTATGCGGCTTTGAAGCGACAGGCCGACCTCACCGTCGACGGCCGGTCGCGCGGGCAGGTCATGGCCGACACGTTGGTCGAGCGTGTCACCGGGCGACCGGCCGATCAGCCGGTGCCGGTGGCGCTGGGCCTGGTGATGGCCGACACCACGCTGGCCGGTGATGATGAGGAGCCGGCCTGGCTCGACGGGTACGGGCCGATCCCGGCCGGTTTCGCACGCGCGCTCACCGGCGAGGCAGCCATCGATGAGGACACCAAAGCCACGTTGCGTCGGCTGTATCGACACCCGAGGTCCGGGCAGTTGGTGGCGATGGAATCGAGGGCGCGGATCTTCCCCAAAGGGTTGGCGCGATTCATCAGGCTGCGCGATCAAACGTGTCGGACGCCGTACTGCAACGCCGCGATCCGCCACAGCGACCACGCCGAACCCCATCGGTCCGGCGGGCCCACCAGCGCACTCAACGGGTTGGGCGAGTGTGAGGCGTGTAACTACGTCAAAGAAGCCCCCGGCTGGCGGGTCAGCACGAATGAAACCAACGGCGAGCACCACGGCGAGTTCACCACGCCGACCGGAGCGGTCTACCACTGCACCGCCCCACCCCTGCCGGGGCCGCCAGTTCGACGAAGGCTGAGCCTCATCGAAGGAAAACTCAGCATCGACCTCATCACCTTCAAGGCCGCCTAG
>JAGQTR010000033.1 GCA_020438915.1 Mycobacterium sp. | reverse complement strand
GGCATTGGGGATAACTCACTCCTTGCGTGCTACACGTCCTGCCGGCCCGAGTGGATGTAGGTATCGGGAAACCGCTAGAGCGAATGGTCTGGGCGATTTCGGTCGCACCTCATCATCGCGCTGACCCATCCGTCGCCCACCCGCGCGTGCGATCGAGTCGAACCCGACTTCCTCTGCGGTTCTGGCGATCTCGATGAGCTGGTCAACGGGACCCATCGCGACGCTGCAGGTGTAGCGCATCACGATGCCGGTTTGTCAGCCTTGGTTGGTTTGTCGCTGCCGACGACCCACATCGAATAGTATTGCGCGCCTCCGCCGTACGCGTGTCCCAGCGCTTTGCGCGCACCCTCGACCTGGTGGTCGCCACCCTTGCCCATCACCTGGATGGCCGATTCGGCGAATCGGATCATCCCCGACGCGCCGATCGGATTGGACGACAGCACCCCGCCCGACGGGTTGAACGGAATGCGACCGTCCATCGCTGTCTCCCCGGACTCGGTGAGCTTCCAACCCTCGCCTTCCGGGGCGAAGCCCAAGCTCTCCAACCACATCGGCTCGTACCAGGAAAATGGGACGTACACCTCGGCCACGTCGATCTCGTCGATCGGGCTGCTGATACCGGCCGACTTCCACAGGGCCGCAGCGGCATCGCGACTGGCCTGCGGGTTGACCTGATCGCGTCCCGAGTATGCCAGCGGCTCGGTCCGCAGCGCGGTCGCGTGGATCCAAGCCACGGGGTGACCGTCGGCGACCCGGGCATCGGCGACGGCCTCGTCGCCGATGACCATCGCCGCCGCACCGTCCGAGGACGGGCAGGTCTCGTCGTAGCGGATGGGATCCCACAGCATCGGTGACTCCATCACCTTCTCCAGCGTGATGTCGGGCTGATGCAGATGCGCCAACGGATTCTTGGCGCCGTTGAGCCGGTCTTTGACCGCGACCATCGCGCCGATGTGTGTGGGGGCGCCAGAACGGCGGATATAGGCGCGCACGTGCGGAGCGAAGTAGCCGCCCGCACCAGCGCCGACCGGCTTGGTGAACGGTACCGGAATACTCAGGGCCCACATCGCATTGGACTCCGATTGCTTCTCCCACGCCATCGTCAGTACCCGTCGGTACTTGCCGGATTGGACCAGACTCGCGGCCACAATGGCCGTCGACCCGCCTACAGACCCGGCGGTGTGCACCCGGATCAGCGGCTTGCCGGTGGCGCCCGTCGCGTCGGCCATGAAAAGTTCGGGCATCATGACACCCTCGAAAAAATCCGGTGCCTTGCCCACGACGACCGCGTCGATATCGGCCATCGAAACCCCGGCGTCGGCCAGCGCACGATCGATCGCCTCGCGTACCAGGCCGTTCATCGAGACGTCCTTGCGCTTGGCGACGTACTTGGTCTGTCCGGTGCCCAGAACTGCGGCGAGAGTTTTCCCGGCCATCACTTGCCGTCCCTTCCTTCAAGCACAGCGACCAGATTCTGTTGCAGCGCCGGGCCACTCGTCGCGTGGGCGAGCACCCGCGAGGCGTTGCCGTCGAAAATATGTCGGGCAGCGAACCCGATACGTTCCAATCCCGCCGAGAACATCGGGTTGGCCGCCAGCGCACCTCCGGACGGGTTGATCTTGGTGTGTTCGGAAAGGCCGATAGCCTCTTTGAGGATCAGCTGCTGATGGCTGAAGGGCGCGTAAAGCTCGGCGATCTCGATCGAGGAGGCGTCACCGCCGGCGGCGGCCTGCGCCGACGCCGCCGTCGACGGGGAGGTGGTCAAATCGCGCGCTCCCAGCACCGGGGTCTCGATCCGGTGCTCGAACCCGCTGATCCAGGCCGGCCGCTCTCGCAGCGCGCGTGCCCGGTCGCCGGCGGCCAGCACGATCGCCGAGGCGCCATCGGTAATCGGGGCGATGTCGTGCCGGCGCAATGGATCTGCGAAATATGGGCGCTCTAGCAATTCCTCGATGCTCTGCCCCGGTTCCAGCGAGTCGACGCGCGGCGAGGCTGCCATCGCATCCAATGCCACCTGGGCCATCTGCTCGGCGGTCCACTTGCCTGAATCCAGTCCGAACCGTGCCTGCAGGCCCGCCATGCTGACCGAATCGGGCCACAGCGGGGCAACCGTATAGGGGTCGGTCTGCAGTGCGAGCACTCGGCGCAGCGTGCCAGCCGAGGATTTGCCGAAGCCGTAAACCAGCGCGGTATCGATCTCACCGGTCAGCAGCTTGATGTAGGCCTCGTACAGCGCCCAGGCCGCGTCCATCTCAACGTGCGATTCGTTGATCGGCGGCACCGCGCCGATGGAGTCGATCGCCGAAATGAAGGAGAATGCTCTTCCGGCAAGATAATCCGACGAGCCAGAGCACCAGAAGCCGATATCGGTCTGCTCGATGCCCAGTTCGTCGTAAATCGAAGCGAAACAGGGCATCAGCATCTCGACGCCGTTGGTGGTGCCGTCGGTGCGACGAACATGCGGTGCGTGCGCGAAGCCGACGACTGCGACTTCATCTTCCAAAGCCATAACGGTCCCTTTACAGGTGTTGTTTGTAGGAGTCGTAGTCGGCGTCGGGATCGCCCGTCGGCCGGAAGTATTCGATATTGTCGATGCCCAGGCCCCACTCTTCGCGCGGCTTCCAGACGGCCTTTACCCGCATTCCCATCCGGACCTGGTCGGCGTCAATGTCGGAAACCAGATGCAGGAATGCGATATCGGCGCCGTCGAGCAGAACGTAAGCCGCGACGTAAGGCGGTGTGATCCGCTGCCCAGCGAACGGAATGTTGATGATCGCAAACGTCGTCACCGTGCCCTCGTCGGACAGTTCGATGAACTCGTCGATTTGCTTGCCAGTTGCCGGATCCGCCTCGCGGGCAGGGAAATATACCTTCCCCTTACCGTTGCCCGAGTCGCTGGTGCGTCCGCCGAGTAGCTTGCCCTGCTCGAGCGCGCGCAAAAACGCGCTCTCGGGAAGCGACGCGGTGTGTTGGATTTCGATGCTGCTGGGCGAAACCTGGAGGGTAACCGGATCCTGTTCGGCAGCAACGCCATTCGGCGCGGGTACCTCTTCAGCCTGCTCGCCGAGAGCGAAGTATGCGATGTCGGTGATGGCACCGACCGTCTCAGCCAGCCAGTGGGCATGCACGCGGACGCCGGTGCTCATCTCATCGGAGGACTGCGCGTCGACGGCGTGCAGCATCGGGGTATCGGCGCCGTCGAGTGTGATCAACGCCCACGCAAAGGGACGATCCAGCGGCTGGCCTTCGAGCGGTTCTGGCTGCCACGTCCACGACACGACGGTGCCAACACTGGCCACCGGTACGATCTCGGTCAATGGTTCGTAGGTGATGGGGTCGTACTCGGCAGGCGGAACAAGTACCCGTCCATCCGACCCGCGCACGCCGACAACGCGTCGCTCGCGCAGAGCGGTGAAGAACTCGCCGAGGAGTGGTCCCACTGAACGGGTGTAGTCGAAGGACAGTTTCAATGGCGCCGAAAGTGGTGGCTGATGGGGGTCGATCTGCACCGGGCTGCTTTCGCTGGTGGTCACGGCATCGAGTAGAACAGGTTCTAAGAATCGTTTCAAGCGAGTACATCGACGGTGATATCGCTCTGTCTGGAAGGTGGCGGGAATGCAACTAGGTCTCCAGCTCGGCTATTGGGGGGCGCAACCGCCGACGAATGCGCCGGAGCTCGTCGCCGCTGCGGACGATGCCGGATTCGACAGCGTGTTCACCGCCGAGGCTTGGGGCTCGGATGCGTTCACGCCATTGGCATGGTGGGGGTCGGCGACCAGACGGATGCGGCTGGGCACCTCGGTGGTGCAGCTGTCCGCACGCACACCGACAGCCTGCGCGATGGCCTCGCTGACTCTGGACCACCTGTCCGGTGGCAGACACATCCTCGGGCTCGGGGTGTCGGGGCCGCAGGTCGTCGAGGGGTGGTACGGCCAGAAGTTTCCCAAGCCGCTGGCGCGCACCCGTGAGTACGTCGATATCATCCGGCAGGTCTGGGCCCGCGAGCAGCCGGTGACCAGCGGCGGACCGCACTACCCACTGCCCCTGTCAGGCGTGGGTACGACTGGCCTGGGTAAGGCGCTCAAGCCGATCACCCATCCGCTGCGCGCTGACATTCCGATCATGCTGGGTGCTGAGGGACCCAAGAATGTGGCGCTGGCCGCCGAGATCTGTGACGGCTGGTTGCCGATCTTCTATACCCCGCGGATGGCTGATACCTACAACGAATGGCTCGACGAAGGTTTCGCGCGCCGGGGTGCGCGGCGCACCCGCAAGGATTTCGAGATTTGCGCGACGGCCAACATCGTGATCACCGAGGACCGCGGCGCGGCGTTCGAGGCGATGAAGCCTTTTCTTGCGCTCTACATGGGCGGAATGGGCGCCGAGGGCACCAATTTCCATGCCGATGTGTATCGGCGTATGGGCTATACCGAGGTGGTGGACGAGGTCACGGCGCTGTTCCGTTCGGGCCGCGAGGACGGAAAAGATCGGGCTGCGGCCGTCGTGCCCGATGAACTCGTCGACGACGCCGCGATCGTCGGTGACCTCGACTATGTCCGCGAGCAGATCAAGGTGTGGGAGGCCGCCGGGGTGACGATGATGGTCGTGGCGGGCCGAAACGCCGAGCAGATCCAGGAATTGGCGGGGCTGGTTTCGGGCGGGGAATAGACACTTTCTTGCAGGGTGTCTAGAACAGGTTCTAGATTAGGGGTGTGATCGACCCGACTCCCGTCGTCCAGCACACGGTGGCCGGCACCGTGCTGACCATGCCGGTCCGGGTGCGCACGGCCTATCAACACACCGCCATGTTCGTCGTCGACACCGACGCAGCGCAACGCATGATTGACTACAGCGGCCTGCAGGTTTGCCGTTTCGCCGGGGGACGCGCGCTGGTGGTGCTGATGCTGATGCGCTACGAGGACACCGATCTCGGCCAGTACTACGAGTACGGCACCAACGTGATGGTGAATCCGCCGGGCACGCCAGCATCGGAAGCCACCGGGTTGACTGCGCTGCAGTCGGCAGGCGCGTTCGTGCACCACCTTCCCGTCGACCAGTCCTTCACGTTGGAAGCCGGGCGAAGGATTTGGGGCTACCCGAAGGTGATGGCCGATTTCACGGTCCGCAATGGCCAGCGGTTCGGGTTCGATGTGAACATCGACGGGCAACTCGTGGTGAGTATGGAATTCCGGCCCGGCCTGCCGATCCCGTCGGCGTTCACCTCGGGCAAGCAGGTGCACAACACCTACTCGTATTTGGACGGGGTGTTACGCGAAACCCCCGGGGAAATGCTGCTCAGCGGGGTGCGCTATCGGCCCGGTGGTGTCCGGGTTCGCCTGGGTAACCATCCCTACGCAACCGAACTCGCCTCGTTGGGTTTGCCCAAGCGCGCATTGCTGTCCAATTCGGCGGGCAACGTGGACATGACCTTCGGCAACAGCCGTCGGATTTCGCAGTGAGCATCGACGACCCAGGAGCGCCATGACGTCCACACCCCCCATTCTCGAATCCGGCCTTGATGTCGACCTCGCTGACGGCCGCTTTTACGCCGACGGACCTGCTGCACGTGAGGCATACAAATGGATGCGGGCCAACCAGCCGGTGTTCCGGGATCGAAACGGCCTGGCCGCAGCCACCACCTACCAAGCGGTGCTCGACGCCGAACGCGATCCGGAGTTGTTCTCCAACGCCGGCGGTATCCGGCCGGACACCCCGGGGTTGCCGATGATGATCGACATGGATGATCCCGCACACCTGCTGCGGCGCAAGCTCGTAAACGCCGGATTCACCCGGAAGCGTGTGATGGACAAAGTGCCATCGATCGCCACGCTGTGCGACACGTTGATCGACTCGGTGTGCGAGCGCGGTGAATGTGACTTCGTTCGCGACCTCGCCGCACCGCTGCCAATGGCCGTTATTGGCGAGATGCTGGGAGTCCGGCCTGACCAGCACGAGACATTCTTGAAATGGTCCGATGACCTGGTGACCGCACTCAGCTCCCAGATATCCGAGGAACTGATCCAGGCGAGTGTGGACGCATTGAACGCCTACACCGAGTTCACCATGAGCACCATCGCGGCGCGCCGCAAAGAGCCGACCGAAGATCTGACGAGCGTGCTGATACATGCCGAGGTGGACGGGGAGCGGCTCTCCGACGATGAAATCGTCATGGAGACGCTGCTGATTCTGATCGGCGGTGACGAGACCACCCGCCACACCCTGTCCGGAGGTACTGAACAGTTATTGCGGCACCGTGCGCAGTGGGACCGCCTGGT
>JAGQTR010000481.1:1543-2247 GCA_020438915.1 Mycobacterium sp. | reverse complement strand
CAGAATCCCGGCACCAACCACCCCCGGATGCTGTCCATCCTGGAGAAGGCCAAAGACAACCGCGCCAAGATCATCGCGATCAACCCGCTACCGGAGGCCGGGTTGATCCGGTTCAAGGACCCGCAGAAGGTGCACGGAGTGATCAGCGACGGAGTGCCGATCGCCGACGAATTCGTGCAGATCCGGCTCGGCGGGGACATGGCGCTGTTCGCCGGCATCGGCAGACTGTTGCTGGAGGCCGACGATCGCGCTCCGGGCAGCGTGGTCGACGGTGATTTCGTCAGGGCGCACACCGCCGGATTCGACGCCTACCAGAGCCAGACGCGGGCCGTCGACCTCGACACGGTGCTCGAAGCGACGGGCGTGGATCGCGAACAACTCGGTCGTGTGGCCGAGATGATGGCGACCTCGCAGCGCATCGTCGTGTGCTGGGCGATGGGCCTGACCCAGCACAAGCATGCGGTGGGAAGCATCGCCGAAATCACCAACGTGCTCCTGATGCGCGGCATGATCGGCAAGCCAGGCGCCGGACTGTGCCCGGTGCGCGGACACTCCAACGTCCAGGGCGACCGCACCATGGGTATCTGGGAGAAGATGCCCGAATCATTCCTCGCCGCCCTCGACGACAGGTTCGGCATCCTCAGCCCCCGCGAACACGGCTACGACACCGTCGAGGCAATCCGGGCGATGCGCGACCGCAAGGC
>JAGQTR010000481.1:0-1364 GCA_020438915.1 Mycobacterium sp. | reverse complement strand
CGGCGGTAAACAGCAGGTGTCGGTGGAAGACTCGATGTCGATGGTGCATCTGTCCCGCGGCAGCCTGCACCCACCCGGCGATGACGTCCGCAGTGAGGTTTCGATCATCTGCCAGCTGGCACGCGCGCTGTTCGGCCCGGATCACCCGGTGCCGTGGGAAACATTCAACCGCGACTACGACACCATCCGTGACGCGATCGCCGCGGTGGTCCCCGGTTGCGCCGACTACAACCGCAGGGTGCGCGCCCCGGATGGTTTCCAGCTACCCCACCCCCCACGGGACTCCCGCGAATTTCCCACAACAACGGGCAAAGCGAACTTCGCGGTGAACCCGCTCGAATGGGTTCCGGTGCCCGAGGGCCGACTGATCCTGCAGACGCTGCGCAGCCACGACCAATACAACACCACCATCTACGGTCTCGACGATCGCTACCGGGGCGTCAAGGGCGGCCGACGGGTCGTATTCGTCAATCCGGCCGACCTCGAGATGTTCGGCCTGTCCGCCGGGGATCGCGTCGACCTGGTGTCGGAGTTCACCGACGCCGACGGGCGAGTGCAGGAGCGGCGCGCCTCGGATTTCGCGGTGGTGCCGTACTCCACGCCGGTGGGCAACGCGGCCGCCTACTACCCCGAGACCAATCCGCTGGTACCCCTCGATCACACCGCCGACAGATCGAATACCCCGGCGTCGAAGGCCGTCGCCATCCGGTTGGAGCGGGCTTCCCAGGGGGCCGCAGCGAGCGACCGGGATAGCACCTGATGGGCAGGGTGACCGCGCGCCGCCGGGTGCGTCATCTGACCACCGAGGATGCCGTCGCCCGCCCGGACACCCTGGTCGTCGAGGAACCGCTGGAGATCCGCGTCAACGGCACACCTCTCACGGTCACCATGCGGACGCCGGGCTCGGACATCGAGCTGGCGCAGGGGTTTCTGCTCACCGAGGGGATTGTCGCCCACCGCACCGACATCGTGTCGGTGCGGTACTGCCGCGGCGCCAACGAAGACGGCTCCGGGTTAGGGCAGAACTCCTACAACGTGCTCGACGTGACGCTCGGGCCCGATGTACCCGCGCCGGCGGTGGACCTCACCCGCAACTTTTACGCGACGTCCTCATGCGGGGTGTGCGGCAAGGCCTCGCTGGATGCGGTGCGCTTGATCAGCAAGCACGGCCCCGGCGACGACCCGTCTACCGTCGCCGCCCAGACGCTGTCGACACTGCCCGGCAAGCTTCGCGACGAGCAGAAAGTGTTCGCTGCCACCGGCGGTCTGCACGGGGCCGCACTGTTCAGCACCGATGGCCACGGCCTGGTGGTCCGCGAGGACATCGGTCGGCACAACGCCGTCGACAAGGTCATCGGCTGGGC
>JAGQTR010000480.1:7188-7329 GCA_020438915.1 Mycobacterium sp. | reverse complement strand
ATCGGCACGCCCTACTGCGTCACGCTGGACTTCGACTCGCTCGACGACCACGCCGTGACGGTCCGCGAGCGTGACGCGATGACTCAGCAGCGGGTGGCGATCGACGGGGTTGCCGATTACCTGGCGGTCGGTCTCAAGGGC
>JAGQTR010000480.1:6416-7026 GCA_020438915.1 Mycobacterium sp. | reverse complement strand
CGCCGCCGAATCCGCCGCCGAATCCGCCACCACCGAAGCCCCCGCGCAGCGCGCCGGAAAGGACGTTGCCGAGGAGGATGCCGCCGATGACAGCACCCATCTGACCGCCACCGCTGCCGCGACCCCCGCCGTAGGGTCCGTTGAAGTGGCGTTGGGCGGCAGCGACATCGGCGTTGGCCAGCGACTGGGCGCGGGCGGCCAGCGTCGCGGCGCCGTTGGCGTGGGCGGTGGCCTCGGGCAGGTTCGTGGCACGTTTGTCGCGTGCGGCCTGCAGCTGCCGGACGGCTTCCGACAGCCGCGCGCGGGCCTCCGGGCCGACGACGCCGCGCCGGGTATCGATGTAGTCAGAGACCGAGCGCACCCGGGACTGCGCGTTGAACAACGCCTGGTCGTAGGTGCGGCTGAGGCGCTCGGTGGTTTCCCTTTCTTG
The DNA here is from genome assembly GCA_020438915.1 of Mycobacterium sp. Taxonomy (GTDB): domain Bacteria; phylum Actinomycetota; class Actinomycetes; order Mycobacteriales; family Mycobacteriaceae; genus Mycobacterium. The sequence goes on along the minus strand of JAGQTR010000480.1, from coordinate 6,596 downwards.
AGCGACGTCTTCCAGCAAGCGGTCCAACTCGGCGTCGGCCTGGGTCAAGCGGGTGAAGGCGCCCAGTGGGTCGGAGTTGCCGGTGCTCTGCGCCTGGGACACCGCCTGAACTGCGGCGTCGCGAGCGGTACTCAGTTCGGTCGCTATCGCGACGTCGCCCCGCGCGAGCTGCGCACCCGC
>JAGQTR010000480.1:0-6328 GCA_020438915.1 Mycobacterium sp. | reverse complement strand
TCGACGGCGTCGAGTAGCGTACGGGCCTGACCGAGTGCGGCCTCGGCATTGTGAATGGCGTCGACCAGGCCGATCTGCCGGTCGGTGGGCCGCGAGACGAGTTCGCGGCCGGTGTCGATGTTCTGCTCGGCGAACTTCAGCCGTTCTCTGGCCTCGTCGATGTTGTCGGACACCGAAACCAAGGCCGTCTCGGCAAATTGAGAATGCAGCCGATTCAACGTCTGCTCGGCTGGAGCCAACCGGGCGGTCGACTCGATCATCTGTTGGGTGAGAGAGTCCAGGCGAGAGGGCGCGTTGATCAGTAGATCCCGCAGTTGGGCGAACGCCTCGCGTTGGGCTTCGAGTTCCTGGTCGGCTTTTGCCGCGGCAACGATCAAGCGCGTCAGCAGGTCGCGACGTTGCTGCGGGGTTTCGGGTATTGCGTCGTCGAGAATGTGTCGGACGTTGAGCGCTTGGGCCAAGGCGGTCCTTGCGTTGGTCACCGCGCGGGTAAACGCTTCGGTGTCGCGTTTCCCGAATTCTTGGACCGCCAGTGCCAATTCACTCTCGCTGGTTCGGACTTCGTTGTCCACCTCGACCACGATCTTCCTGGACAGATCATCGAGCGCGTCGATCGACACCGCCGCCAGCGCATTCGGGTCGGAGGGGTCGACGCGCTGGGCGGCAGCGAACTCTGCCTCCCGGCGCTGACGCCGTCGCCGGCGCGTCCACAGCCACAGCATCAACACCGCGACGGCCAACACCGTCATCACGATGAGGAAAGCGGTCCACGAGAAGCCCTGGCCCGAACCCGACCCCGAAGCCGCCATCGCGTCGGCGGTGGCCACCGCGGCGCCGGCTAGGCCGTCGCGTCGCAGTGCCGGCTCGATCACATCGCGTTGCAGCGCGGTGGCCTTGGACTGCGACATGATCGCTCGCGGCACCTGAAAGGCATAGGCACGTTCTTCGGTGGCCACCGCCAGCAGGGCGTCACGGTCACCGAAGTCGCTGAGTTGCATCGCGGTTTTGGCCCAGGACTGCGCACTCTGCCCGAAGGTGTCGACGTACACCACCCAGAGGCGGATGCGTTCCTGGTCGTATAGCCGGTTGAGTGCGTTCTGCACCTCGGCGCGTTCGGGTGGTGTCAGCGCACCGGAGTTATCGGTGATGTAGTCCGGGATGCGGAACGGCGGTTCGGCGGTAGCGGCCGGCGCGCAGAGAAGTCCGGCGATCAGGACGGCGAGCAGCATGCTGAGCAGTCGGGCGACGCGCATACCCGCCAATCTAGTGCCGGGGTGCCCGTGGCAGCGATTACTCCGGTGATCGGCCTGGCAGACTGTGCCACGGTGGCCACTGATCTCACCCAGCGTGATCCCTACAGCGAGTTCGACCGTCAGCGTCTGGTGGTCGAACCACCCAAGGGCGCCACCCTGCCGGGTACGGCCAGCGAGCACCGCACCGACTTCGCGCGCGACCGCGCGAGGGTGTTGCACTCCGCGGCATTTCGCCGGTTGGCCGACAAGACGCAGGTGGTCGGTCCGCGGCAAAGCGAAACTCCGCGGACCCGGCTCACGCACTCGCTGGAAGTGGCTCAGATAGGCCGGGGCATGGCGGTGGGGCTCGGCGCTGACCCCGATCTGGTCGACCTGGCCGGGCTGGCCCACGACATCGGCCATCCGCCCTACGGACACAACGGCGAACGTGCCCTCAACGAGCTCGCCGCGGCATGCGGCGGGTTCGAGGGCAATGCGCAGAACTTCCGGATCCTGACGCGGCTGGAACCTAAAGTGCTTGACCCGCGGGGGGATGAGCCGCGCAGCGCAGGCCTCAACCTGACCCGTGCCGCGTTGGACGCGGTGACGAAGTATCCGTGGTATCGATCGGCCGAGGGTGGCAAGTTCGGCTTCTACGCCGACGACGCCGCGGCCGCGGCTTGGGTGCGCGAGGGTCTGCCCGAGCGCGCACCGTGCCTGGAAGCCCAAATCATGGACTGGGCCGATGACGTCGCGTACTCGGTCCACGATGTCGAGGACGGTGTGATCTCCGGGCGTATCGACCTGCGCGTCCTCGCCGACGACGACGCGGTCAGTGCGCTGGGCCGGCTGGGGCAGTCGCACGGAATGGGTGGCGGCCTGGCGGCGGCCGACCTGGTCGAGGCGGCCGAGCGGCTGTCGCTGCTGCCTGCAGTGGCCGCCGTCGGCAAGTACGACGCGACCCTGGCGGCGGCCGTCGCGTTGAAGACGATGACCAGCGAGCTGGTGGGCCGATTCGCGTCCTCGGCAATCGCGGCCACCCGGAATGCCTCCGGCCCGGGCCGTTTCGTGCGCTATCGCACCGGACTGGAGGTGCCCACGGTGGTGCGCGCGGAGGTGGCGGTGCTGAAAATCCTCGCGCTGCAGTTCATCATGTCCGACCCCCGACATCTGGATCTGCAGGAGCAGCAGCGCGAACGAGTCCATGCGGCGGTTCGGTTCGTCCTGGCCGGTGCACCGGCGACGCTGGATCCACTGTTTGTCCCGGACTTCAACGCAGCTGCCGATGACGGGGCGCGGCTGCGGGTGGTCATCGACCAAGTGGCGTCGATCACCGAAGGGCGTCTGGAGCGATTCGAACCCGCGTAACGGCTCGCCCCGCTGGCTCTAGACTGGCCGGGTGGCGGTCGACGGGGCTCGGGGGCGGGGCAGGATTCCCGATCGCGACATCGCAGCCATTCGCGAGCAGGTCAACATCGAAGACCTCGTGGGTGAGTATGTCCAGCTGCGGCGTGCCGGCGCGGATTCGCTGAAGGGGCTGTGCCCGTTTCACGACGAAAAATCCCCCTCGTTTCATGTCCGGCCCAACCACGGGCACTTTCACTGTTTCGGTTGCGGAGAGGGCGGAGACGCCTACGCATTCCTGCAGAAGATCGAGCACGTCAGCTTCGTCGAGGCGGTGGAACTGCTCGCCGACCGAATCGGTTTCACCGTCACCTACACCGGGTCCTCGACCACCAACGTGCAGCGCGACCGGGGCAGTCGCAGCAGGCTGTTGGCCGCCAACGCCGCCGCCCAGGAGTTCTATGCCGCCGCGCTGCAATCCGAGGAGGCCGCTCCGGCGCGGCAGTACTTGACCGAGCGTAACTTCGACGCCGCCGCCGCCGCGCGGTTCGGTTGCGGTTTTGCGCCGTCAGGGTGGGAGTCGCTGACAAAACACCTGTTGCGCAAGGGGTTCGAGTTCAAGGAACTCGAGGCCGCCGGCCTGTCCCGGGAGGGGCGCCGTGGCCCCATGGACCGTTTCCACCGCCGGCTGCTGTGGCCGATCAGAGCCAGTGGCGGAGAAGTCATCGGGTTCGGAGCCCGCCGGATCTTCGACGATGACCAGATGGAAGCCAAGTACGTCAACACTCCCGAGACCGTGCTCTACAAGAAGTCCGCGGTGCTGTTCGGCCTCGATCTCGCCAGACGCGACATCGCCAAGGCGCACCGCGCCGTGGTCGTGGAGGGGTACACCGATGTGATGGCCATGCATCTGGCCGGCGAGGCGACGGCGGTGGCCTCCTGCGGCACCGCTTTCGGTGACGGGCACCTGGCGCTGCTGCGGCGGCTGATGATGGACGACAACTGGTACCGCGGCGAGCTGATCTTCGTGTTCGATGGTGACGCGGCGGGTCAGTCGGCGGCGTTGAAGGCTTTCGACGGGGATCAGCAGGTGGCCGGAAAGTCTTTCGTGGCAATCGCTTCCGACGGTATGGATCCATGTGACCTGCGGCTGAAGTCCGGTGATAGCGCCCTCCGGGATCTGGTGGCGCGTCGGATTCCGATGTTCGAGTTCGCGATCCGCAGCCTCATCCCCGGCGGGGACGTGCTGGACAACGATCCTGCAGCGCAGGTCGACGCGCTGCGTCGCTGTGTACCGCTGGTGGCGCGCATCCGGGATTACGCGCTGCGCGACGAGTACGCGCGACGGCTTGCGGGGTGGACGGGCTGGGCCGACGAGGGCCAGGTACTCAGCCGGGTGCGCGAAGAGGCGGGAAAACGTGGCATGCCCGACCGGACGCGCCGCCGGAGCGCTTCGGCGCAGGCCGCGCCGCCGCAGGGATCCCGCGCTGAAGGCACGCCCGCAGCCGCCCGGCCCGACCCGGCTGACCCCACACTGTGGCCGCAGCGGGAAGCGCTCAAGTCGGCGTTGCAGTACCCGGCGCTGGCCGGCCCGGTGTTCGACTCGTTGGTGACCGAGAGCTTCACTCATCCCGGCTACGCCGCCGTGCGGGGATCGATCGCGGCCGCCGGCGGCACATCGGCCGGGGTGACCGGAGCGCAGTGGATCGAGGCCGTGCGGGAACAGACGGCCTCCCCGCTAGCGGCAGGCCTGGTCAACGAACTGAGCGTCGAGGCCATCAATGTCGACGACGAGAGGCTCCCGCGCTACATCAGCGGCGTGCTGGCCCGACTTCAGGAAGTATGGATCGGCCGCCAGATCGCCGAGGTGAAGTCGAAACTGCAGCGGATGTCGCCGGTCGAACAGGGCGACGAATACCACGCGCTGTTCGGCGACCTGGTGGCGATGGAAGGGTACCGCCGCGGCCTGCTCGAACAGGCAAGTGGCGACGACCTTACTGCATGAAAGCCGCGGTCGGGTTATGGTATATCCGCGGTCGGGCCCGTTTGGTAGATAGGCGAGAAGGCGAGTTGGCGATGTTTGTGCACACGATCCGGACCAACGGCACCCGGCTGATCGTCGGGGCTTTTGTGGCCGCCGCCGTGGCCGTGCCGTCCTACACCGCGCTGACCAGCATGGATACCGCACCGGAACTATCTGCCGGTCCGGCGTGCCTGGCCTGGTTCGGCAATAAGGAGGACGGCAATTGCCTGTCGTACTCCAACGGCAGCGGAGCCACCGTCGGCACCCCTAACATCGGTCTGGGTGGGCCATTCGGCGTCGGCATCTACACCGCACCGCTGCTGCCCGGCACCACGATTACGCGCGACTTCGGCTAGCGGGTTTCCCCTCCATCTGTCCCGGCTCGAGGACCTCGGTGTCGGCGTCGATCGCTGTCAGCCTGACCATCGTCGGATCCGGCGATACCCGGTCGGCGATCTTTCGTCGTCCGGCATCGATCACCGCCTTGGCAGCCGGACTGCCGGTGACAGCCTTGTACGTCCCGGCCATCTGTTCGTACCGTTGCCTGCCGGCCTTGGTGCCCAGCACGTAGCCGACGGCCAGAACGGCGACATACCCGATCACGGGGCTCCTCCAGATATCTCATGCGGTCCACGACGTGGCTTGGGCCATCCCGGGTCCGCCTCAGGTCCGGCCCGGCCCAATCCAGGTCCATACTGCCTCACCCGGACCGGGCCTGCCGGGCCGGGCGCGTATTGGCACCGCGCAGCGACGGTAAGCTAAAGTGCTCTCTGGCCCACGGCGTAAACGACCGTGGGTGGGCAATCCCCTGTAGCTCAATTGGCAGAGCATTCGGCTGTTAACCGAAGGGTTGCTGGTTCGAGTCCAGCCGGGGGAGCAAGCTTTTGCAGTCCAGGACAACTGACAGGTTCCTCTCCGGGTTCGCATCAGTGCGGTAGCGTTGCGTCCCGCGCGACCTTTGACCTGATCGACGAGGAGGGGGACGATCCCGTGCAGGATGCCGGCAGCTTTGGTGGCGAAGTGAACAAATCCCGGCGCTATCTTCTCGGCGCGATCCCGGCGGTGGCGCTCACCGTGGCGGCGTGCGGGTCGAAGAAGTCCGATGACTCAGGCACTCCGCAAGGCACCCAGGAGGAACCTCCCGCGCCGAACCCGGCGACGCCGGAAGAGGCCATCCAGGTCCTCATGGACGGCAACAAACGCTTCGAGGCGCGAGAACCCCAGGTTCGCAGCACCTCCCAGATCGATGCCATCTGGGGCGATATCACCGACGGTCAGCTGCCGTTTGCGACGGTTCTAGGATGCGCCGACAGCCGACTCGCGCCGGAGGTGATCTTCGACCAGTTCGTAGGCGACATCTTCGTCGTGCGCGAAGCGGGCAACATCGCCGTGTCGCCCACCAACATCGGCAGCCTCGAGTTCGGCCAGGCGGTCCTCAAATCGAAGGCGATTGTCGTACTTGGTCATTCGTCGTGTGGGGCGGTGCAGGCCGCCTTCGAGAACGCGACGCCCGGTGGCAACATCCAGGCCATCGTCGATGCCATCAAGCCCGGAATCGTGGGTGCCACCGATCTCGACGATGCCATTGTGCGCAACGTGAAGGCCACCATCGACACGCTGCGCAGGGACAGCAAGCTGCTCAACGATGCCGAGCAGGCCGGGACGATCAAAATCGTGGGAGCCGTCTACGACATCGCGACGAGCAAGGCACGCCTGCTCTGAATCACGC
>JAGQTR010000479.1 GCA_020438915.1 Mycobacterium sp. | reverse complement strand
GTCGGTGGGCGCCGTCGGTGTCGGGGCGGTGGCGTTCTATTTCTTCCGGCACGACCAGAGACGGATGTCGGCCGAAATCCAACGCGCTGACGCCGAGAGGCAACGCGCCGATGCGGGGGCGCGTTTCGCCATCCTGCTGGAAATGGCGCCTGCTGCGATCATGGTGCGTGCAGCGGGCGGGAAGATCGCGTACTGGAATCAGGGGGCCGAGCAACTCTACGGCTGGTCGGCCGCGGAAGCGGTGGGCCGGTCGAGCCATGAGCTCTTGGATACCGTGCTCGTTCGACGCGCAGACGAAAGCGCCGTATCGGCGGAAGCTTTGCCGGAAACCCTGGCAGTCTTCAGTGGCGCTGCGTGGCAAGGGGAGCTGACCAACCGGACCAAAGCCGGTAAGCGAATACCGGTTCGATCACAATGGGCGGCGGTCCCCGGCGACGATGCGGTAGACGGCGCGGTGATAGAAATCAATGTCGACATCAGCGCGGAGAAGTCCAGCGAAGCCGCCCTACGAGAGCAGAGTCAGCAGATACAGGCCGCCGGGCACATCGATCGAATCGGCTCGCGGGTGATGACGGCGTTCAATCGCAACAGCACCGCGCCCGAGGCTGTCGCAGATGCGCTCGAAGTACTGTCCGATGAAGTCGGCTACAAGCCGCTTGCGCTGTATGAATACGACGAGTGGCAGGCGAGGCTGACGCTTCTCGGTGGCCTCGCCCTCGCCCCCCACTTCGATCGGCGGGGAATACCAGTTGGGGGCCGGGCTGGTGGGTAAGGCGGCGGCGGTACGCGGCGCCGAGTTCCTCGACTCGATTTCGGAGTCGACATGGGCGCTGGACACCGGGATCGGCGAGCTACCCGCCGCGACTGTCTTCGCCATCCCGCTGATGTTCCGGGACCAGTTACTCGGCTGCCTTGCCGGTGCATCGGCAGTCTCGCTGTCCGAGAGGGAGCGGTCCTGGCTGGGTCAGATCGCCGACCAGATGGCGATCGGGCTGCGTTCCATACAGCAGCTGAGTCAACTCAAGGCGCTCTCAGCCGAGCTCAGCGACCGATCGCGGCGAATCGAAATGCAGAACGCCGAGCTGGCGGAGTCCAGTCGGCTCAAGTCAGACTTCCTGTCCTCGATGTCTCACGAGTTGAGGACCCCGCTGAACGCGATCATCGGCTTCTCCGAAGTGCTCAAGGATGGCTTGCTGGGCGAGTTGCCGCCCGAACAACTCGACTACACCACCGAGATCTATGACGCCGGGAAGCATCTGCTGTCGCTGATCAACGACATTTTGGACCTGTCGAAGATCGAGGCCGGAAAGATGGATCTGGACGTCGAACCGGTGGAGCTGGGCCCACTGGTCGAGAACTCGATCATGGCCACGCTCGCCGCACAAGGTTTGACCCCGGGCCTTCTGGTAGTGGTGATCACCGCCCACGACGACCGGAGCCTGCGGCGGCGGGCGTTGGAGGACGGGGCAATTGACTTCATCACCAAGCCGGTGGATCGGGTCGAATTGCTGGCCAAGTGCAAGACGATGTTGGAACTGTGCCGACTCCGACAGGTGGTGGAGGAGCGAAATTTCCTGAACCACGAACGATTTGAGGCCGTGGCGGAATACTCGCCGTCTGCCATCTCGGTGCGAGACCTCGAACACCGGTTCACGATGGTCAACGACGCGTTTTGTCAATTGTTTGGGGCAACCTCGGTGGGGGATGTGATCGGTCGAACCGAGGATGAGATCCTGCCGCCCGATGTTCTGGAGCGCTCCCGACTCGGTGCGTATCGGCTCTTGGCCGGCGAGAGTTTTGTTGAGGAGGAATTCATCACCGTTGCCCAACAGGCTGTTTCGGTGATGACCCAGCGATTTCCGCTACGTAATTCGCTTGGGGCGATTACCGAGCTGGTGTCGATACGAACCGACATCACCCACCGCAAGAAGATCGAGCAGCAGGCTGCCGAACGCGCCCTGTGGGCAGAGCGCATCTCGGCAGCCATCGCCGACGGACGGCTGTTGGTCTATTCACAGCCGATCGTGGACATCGCGACCAGAGAGGTCGTCGACGAGGAGTTGCTGGTCCGGCTGCGTGAACCCGAGACCGGGCAGATTCTGCCCCCTAGTGAGTTTCTTCCGCAGTGCGAGCAGCACGAGCTGATGCCCGTCATCGACCGTTACATGGTCGGGCGCGCCATCGACTTGGCGGCAACAGGCAGGCACGTGTGCGTGAACATCACCGGCCAGACCATCGGGGCCGCAGCGGCAATGACCGAGATCCGCGAAGCGCTCACCGCGGCGGGCCCGGACATCACCGATAAAATCCTGTTCGAGATCACCGAAACGACCGCGCTCGGTTCACCCGAAGTAGCCGCGAAGTTCTCCCAAGACATGCGCGAAGTCGGCTGCCGGGTGGCTCTGGACGACTTCGGCACCGGCTACGGCACCTTCAACGAACTGCGCCATCTCAAACTCGACACCTTGAAAATCGATCTCAGCTTCGTCCAGAACATGATCGAGAATCACGGCGACGAACGCGCCGTGAACACCATCGCCTTCGTCGCGCAGGTCTACGGTCTGACGACGGTCGCCGAGGGCGTCGAGACGGAGGCGACGCTGCACAAGCTGGCCGAGTTGAGGGTGGACCGCGCCCAGGGCTATCTCTTCGGCAAGCCGGCACCGGTCGTATAGCCGGGTAACCTGTCCTGCCATGACCGCTCACGTCTTCCCGGTGGCGCCATGAGCGCAGGTCTGTTCGCACTCCTCGACGATGTCGCCGTGCTGGCGCGGCTTGCTGCGGCCTCCGTCGATGACATCGGCGCGGCCGCAGGTCGCGCCACCGCGAAAGCCGCTGGGGTGGTCATCGACGACACCGCGGTAACACCGCAGTACGTCCATGGCGTTGCCGCCGAACGCGAACTGCCGATCATCAAGCGCATCGCGATCGGATCGCTGCGCAACAAGATCGTCTTCATCCTGCCGGCCGCGCTGCTGCTCAGCCAGTTCGCGCCCTGGTTACTCACCCCGATTCTGATGCTCGGGGCCACCTATCTGTGCTTCGAAGGCGCCGAGAAGGTACTGGGCAAGGTCCTGCGACGGGACGCGCATGGGGCGCAACGCCTGCCCGCCGCCGCCGTCGGGGTCCATGCCGAGCGCTACATGATCACCGGCGCGATCCGCACCGACTTCATCCTGTCCCCCGAGATCATGGTGATCGCCCTCAACGAGGTGGCCGACCAGTCGTTCCTGCCGCGGCTGATCATCCTGCTGGTGGTCGCGGTGG
>JAGQTR010000478.1 GCA_020438915.1 Mycobacterium sp. | reverse complement strand
ACGGTGGTCGGGGTCATGCCGGCGAGCAGGATCGGCGACCGGCCGGTGAGCCGGGTGAATTTCGTCGACGCCTTGACCGAACCGTCGGGAAGTTCGATCGTGGTGGGCGCGTAGCTTGCCCAGGCGGGCGCGACGTCCGGGGCGGCTCCGACGGTGAACAGGCTGCGCTGGCCGGCCCGGGTCGCGGCGGGCACGATGCCGATGCCCAGCCCGCGGATCACCGGCGCGGTCAACCGGGTCACGGTGTCGCTGGGGCCGAGGTCGATGATCCATTTCGCCCCCGCGGCAGCCAGGCCCTCCACCTCGGAGACCCAGTCGACCGGGTTGACGAAGATGATCTCGCTGAGGGCGCGCGTCAGCTCCCGGTCCAGGCCGGTGCGCGACGCCCACTCGTTGACGAGGTCGACGCCACCGGCCAACCGCGGGGTGTGGAATCCCACCTCGACGTTGACCTGGCTGAACACCGGCTGGAACACCGCGCCACCGCGCAACTTGTTCTTGCGCTCGGCTTCCTCTTTCTCGGTGACTTTCTGGCAGTACAGCTCGAACCGCGCCAGCTGCTCGGGCGTTCCGGTGATGACCACCGATCGCCTGCCGTTGCGAATGGACAGCGCGGGCGGCAACACAGTCCGCACGTCTTGGGCGAATCCGTCGAGGAGCTCGGCCAGCCGGGTGGGGTCGACGTTGGTGACCGACACCATCGGCGACTTGTCGCCGCGAGCGACCATGCCGCAACGGCGTGAAACCAGCGACCCTCCGGCACCGATCAACTGGCCGATGGCGAGCAACTCGACGTCACGGTCCCCGTGGGCCTTCAACGACTCCACGGCGGTGACGCCCTGTGAGTGGCCGGCGACTGCGACCGGAGGATGGCCGGTGAGGTCGAGACCCTGGCGCTTGAGCGCGCGCATGGCCGCCATCTGGGTAAGCAGGATCCCGGGCCCCGAGATGGCCGCGCTGGTGAGGTCTTTCTCGGCGGGCAGCGGCTCGTCGGCGGCCAGCGCGCGAATCCACTTCATCGGTTCGAAGCCGATGGGGCGTACCACGACCAGCTCGCGGGCCAGCGGTTCCAGCAGCAGCTCCGCCTCACCGACCAACGCGGTGATCTCGGATTCGATGCCGGCCGAGTTGACCAACTCCTCGAGGTTCTCCAGCCAGGAACCGCCCTGACCGCCGAACGCCACCGCGTACGGTTCTCCGGCATGCAGTCGGTCGACGAGCGCATGCGACCCCGTCAGCGGTTCTGCTGCCTGCCCCTCGGTGCGGTGGTTTCCTGCGGCGGTGGCGCGGTGCTGATCGTTGATCGTCACGTCGTGTCGTCTCCTCGGTACTTCATCGCGGTGCACCGCGTTTAACCTGGTCGTCTCGGTGGGTTCATCCCCGGTGCTGGCCCGCACCCGGCGGGGCCATCGCGATTCGGCGTCGAACCGGCTGGTCTCGCCCCACGGCGGCCAACCCGGCTGCACTAAGAGTGTCATAAGAGACGGCACTATTTTTGCGCCGTGAATCGTTACTGACGAGTTCTACGCACGGGTAACAGATCTTGCATAACGCAGCGTCTGCGAGCCCCTAAACTCTTCCCGGACAAATGTCCTGCATGCAGGTGGTTACGGTCGAGTAGGAAAGAAGTGCAGATCAAGGCAGTATCGTTACATAATCGTTATCTGCAAATCTGGATGAGCAGAGTATCCGTCGCCGTGTTCGGCAGAGTCGACAACGTGCGCGCAATTGTCCGGTCACGCGTCTTCGCGATCCGGCTGAGTTTGCTGAGAAACTTACTGATCGGTAAGTCTCAGTCCCACTGACCGAAGCTCGGCTTGAGAATGTGGTTGATGTCCACACCCACACCGGCCACCTTGCGCTTGTCGATCTCGACTTGATGGAGGTGGGCGGCCGGGTGCGCGACCCGCCCCGGGGAGCCCCAGTTGTGCTGCCAGAAATAGGCTCCCAGACCGTCCTGAAGTGCCCACTCGATGGTTTTGGAGTTGGCGTACACGCCTACACGTTTGTGTCCCAGGACCCGCTCCCACCCGCGTAGATACGGCGCTACCTGGCGTTTGTACTGATCGAAGGTCGGGTCGTCGTCGATCGATGTGTAGATGGGCGCGCCGACGGAACCCCCGGCGGCAGTGTGCAATTGCCAGCCCCGCTGGGCGTGCTGAACGCCTGCGGGCTCACCGCCCAACCAGTCTGCGGTGTCCTGCTTGCCGTACTGGTAACAGGAGACGATCTTGAGTCCGCCCTGGTAAAGGTCACGCGCCTCGGCCAGCTCGATCGGCTTGCCCAGCATCCAGGCACCACCGGGACGGCGGTCGGATACGTAACGGATGGCCCCGATGGCGCCCGAGGCCCGCAGGTCTGCGGCATTGATGACACCGGCTGCGTAGTCGAGCAAAATCCCGAGCGGTTCGGCCGACGCTCGCGGCGTTCCGGCCAGAGAACCCATGCCCAGGACGGCCGGCGTGGCTACCGCGGCGTATTTGAGCATCTCGCGGCGGGACAACGATCCTGCCAATGACACTGCCACAGGGTACGACAGCTACATCAGGTTCAAGGTGAACGCCGCCGCCGTTTCAGCCGCAGGTGACTTTGTTGCGCCCGGCCCGCTTGGCCTCATACATCGCTACGTCCGAGCGTGCCGTCATCGTCGACACCGATTCGCCCGGAACGGCCAAGGTGGCACCTATGCTCAGCGTCGCGTGGATGGTTTGACCGCAGTACTCGATCGGTTCTGCGGCGCGGTGCCGGATCTTCTCTGCGATCTGGACGGTCTCGTCAATGCTGTGAACTCCGGGCAGCAACACCAACATTTCGTCACCGCCGGTGCGACCGACGGTGTCTCCGTGGCGCACGCAGTCGCGAAGTCGGGTTGCCACCGTCGCCAGCACGGCGTCACCCGCGGCGTGCCCCCAGGTGTCGTTGACACTCTTGAAATGGTCGATGTCGCAGAACAGAACGCCGAGCTCTGGTCCGGGGTCGCGAGTGCATCCGAGCGCGGCTTCCAGGCGCCCGAGCGTTTCGGCGCGGTTCACCAGACCGGTGAGGGTGTCGTATCGGGCCAACATCTGCAATTGCCGCTGCGCTTCGACCTGGGTGGTGATGTCGCGGGCTATCGCCGAGAATCCGATGAGGTCGCCACTGACGTCGCGCAGCGCGCACACGTTGACCGTGACATCGATCGGTGTTCCGTCCGCGCAGCACCACTGTGTGTCATAGATCTTGGCTCGGTCACCGCGGCGGATCTCACGTAACGACTCGTCGAGCAGTTCCTGCGATTGCGTCGACATCAGCGACTGCACGGGTTCACCGACCAGCCCTTCCTCGGGATAGCCGAGCAGCCGCAGTGCGCCAGGGTTGCAGGTCTGAATGACCCCATCCGAGGTCATCGAGATTATTGCGTCATCGGAGGACTGTACGACCGCAGCCAGACGAGCCTCGGCCAGCTGGGCGGCCTGAAGCTCGGTGTGTAGCGCAATCAGACCGCGGTTGGTGTCCTCCAACTCTTGGTGTGCCAGCGAGAGCTGTTGCCGGGCGCGGTGCAGGTCGCTGTCGCGCTGGCGAAGAACATCCAGCGCATCGGCCAATGTCTCAGGCTCGCGATCGTGTGACCCGCCGACCAACCTTCATTCCTCCGCGACGACACTTCAGGTGATCATGATAGGTCCTGCACGACGAGCACGGTCGCATCGTCGGTGGCGCGGGCAAAATCCCGGTGCAGCACCGCAGCGACGACTGCGGGGTCGCGGCGGGTTAGACCTGGATAGTCCGACAACGTCCATCCGGCGCGGATGCCGTCAGAGCTCATGATCATTGTCGCCCCTGGTGACCACCGGTAGTGCCGGGTTCGGAAATTGGGCACGGACAACTGGGTGCCCAACGTTCCGGGATGGCTGACCAGATGCTGCTTGTCGTCTCCGCGCACCACCGCACCGGCGATATTGCCGACTCCGGCGAAAGTCAGCCGGCCGGCTACGGGGTCGATCACACACGCACCGGCGACGCCGCCGCGGGTGCCGCGCATCGCCTCATTCGCGCGAGGCAACACCGCTGCTGGGTCGGTAACGGCCCGCTGCTCAAACGATTTCACTGCGGCGCCGGCAGCAACGGCCGCCTCCTCGCCATGTCCGAGACCGTCGACGACAAGAACCGCGAGCCGCTCCTGCCCGGTCACCGCCCACGCATCCCCGGACGGACCCGCACCACCCAACGGTGTATTCACCCCGCCGTGACGCCATCGGCCGTTCGGCGCGCGGGTTCCGCCGAGCCGGGCCAGCACGACGGTCCCCGTGGAGCTGGAGTAGCAGTCGTACTCCGCAGACATTCGGCGGATACCGGCCAGGCCCGCTGACAGGCCGCCGGAGGCAGGCCTGACCGGTGTTGCCGCCGCGCCGGAGGGGCGGTGTGGGGCCATTCCGGGACCGCTGTCCACGGACAGGAACTCGATTCCGTGCGCAGTCTGTCTGTACAGCACATAGCCGCCGGGCGCCGCATGCCGGAGCAGATTGGTGCCCAGTTCGGTGGCGACCAGCTCCGCCTCACCGGGTCGCACGCTGCCGGGAGTTGCCAGGTGCGCCACGGCCCGGCGCAGCGCGCCGACATCTTCGGGCACATCGATCGGGTGCCGGCAGTGCTGCCGCCGGCTCAACGGTGCCACTTGGAGATCACCACCACAGTCCCCGAGCCGGGTGATGAGCTGATGGTCATCTCATCGACGAGCCGGCGCGTGCCCGGCAAACCCAGTCCCATGCTGCCAACCGAACTGAACCCGTCGGTGAGCGCCGCATCGAGATCCTCGATGCCCGGACCTTCGTCGGCGAAGGTGGCTTTGACCCCGCGAACGCCCTTGGAATAGAGCTGCTCGATATGCAGCTCGCCGCGCCCGGCCGTCGCGTGGGTCACGATGTTGCGGGCGAGTTCACTGCCGGCGGTGATGAATTTCGTCTCCTCAACCAGGCTGAGCCCGACCGCGCGGGCATGGACGCGCAGCGCCTGCCGCACCAGCACCAGATCCGTCTCATCGACGATGTCGACGACATCCTCGCTGGTGACCTGCTGATTGACCGAGACCATGTCAGTTGGCGCGCCCCCCGCCGCGACGCAGTCGTTCCAGCAGCGCCAAGCCCTGTTCGGCGTTGAGCGCGGTATCCAGATGTCCCATGGGGACACCGAGTTCCACCAGCGTGATGGCCACCGCGGGCTGGATACCCACAACCGCGGCCTGCGCGCCCAGCAGCCGGATCATTCCGACGAGCCGCGCCAGCACTCGGGCGATGAACGAGTCCACGATTTCCAGCGCGCTCACATCGATCAACATTCCCGTCGCGCGGGTGCGCGCGACCTCTCGGGTGAGCCGCTGCTCGACCGACACCACGGTCGCGTCATCGAGGTCACCCTGCAGGGTGACCAACAGCGTGTCTTTCACGCGCATGATCGGCACCGGATCGGGGTTCATTGCTGACCGTTGCGTCCGAGTGCTTCGCCGGCACCCCGCGCCATCTCACTCCGCTCCGCCAGCAAAGCCAACGCCAGCTGCAACGCATCCTGAAGCGTGCCCCGCGACAGCAGCTGACCCACGTCGATACCCAGGTGCACCATCGCCTGCGCGGTTTCCGGCCGCAGGCCACACATGATGCTCACCGTGCCCATGAGCGCCGCTGCCTGCACGGTGCGCAGCAGATGCTGCGCCACCATGGTGTCGATGGTGGGTACTCCGCTGATGTCGAAAATCACGACCTCGGCCTGCGTCTCGCCGATCCTGTTCAACAGACCTTCGGTCAGCCTCGCCGCACGCATCGAGTCGAGCGTGCCGATCAGCGGAAGGGTCAGCACCTTGTCCCACACCTGGATCACGGGAGTGGAAAGCTCCATGATCTCCTCATGCTGGCGGCGCAGCCGCTGTTCATAGGCTCGGCGCTCGGTGACGTCTCGAATGGCCGCCGACACGTAATCGGCCCCCTCGATGCGCAGCGGGCCCAGACTCACCTCGACCGGAAATTCGGTGCCGTCGCGGCGCAACGCGAACAACTCCAGATCCGCCCCCATCTGCCTGACCCTGGGGTCGGCGAAAAAGTCGCTGCGGTAGCGGATGTGGTCCCCTCGGAATCGCGATGGCAGGAGCATTTCGATCTTCTCCCCGACCAGATCCTCGCGTTCATACCCGAACATGCGGTCGGTCTGAGCGTTGGCCAGCGTGATGCGCCCATCAGGTCCCACGATCACCATCGCGTCGGGAGCAAGCTCCAACAACGCGTGAAACGTGGTGGACGCCCGCTCCAACTCGGCGTCCAAGTCCCGCAACACCTTTGCAAAAGCCCTGACCGACCCGCCCTCGTCCCGGATCGCGGTGACGGCCACGTGAGCGCGGAAACGACGCCCGTCCTTACGTACTCGCCAGCCCTCGGATTCGAAGCGGCCGGACTCTCGCGCCAACGCGAGCTCATTCTCGGCCAGGCCGCCGGCACGATCGTCGTCGGTATAGAACATCGAGGCACGCTGGCCGAGGACCTCGGTATCCGCGTAGCCCAACAGCTCCTGCGCCCCCGGGCTCCAGTACGCCACGTTTCCCAGGGAATCGAGCTCGACTATGGCCCGGTCGGTGACCGCGGCAAGGAGTGCCTCGAGGTCACTGGCACGCTCCCGCGCGTCGTTTTCACCTTCGGGTTGTGTTCCCACGGCATGGCCCCTTCCCATAGGTATGCGCAGATTCCCCTTCACCCACGACGCAGCAAGGGGTGCCCGGCATCACTGTAGTGCCCGGGACCAGCACGTACGGTTCGATCTGATGTTCCCACCGCCACCGACTTCCCGGCTCGGTAGCCGACCTCACCTCTAGCGATTGGCGACCGCACCGGTCGTGCGGGATCATGCGTGGGCACCTGCATGACGGAGTCGAGGGGTATCGCGTGCGTCCATGGATGGTCTGGGCCACCGGGCTTCTCGCCTACATCGTCGCCGTCCTGGACCGGACCACGCTAGGGGTATCCGGACTGGCCGCGGCGGACCGTTTCAATGCGGGCCCGACGCTGCTGTCGACGTTCGTCGTGCTCCAGGTAATCGTGTACGCCGGCGCCCAGGTGCCCGCCGGACTGTTGCTCGACCGGTTCGGATCCAAAGCCATGATCGCGGCGGGTGCGGCGCTGATGGCCTCCGGACAGTTCGTTCTGGCATTCACCGAGTCTCTGCCGGCAGCCCTCACCGCACGTGCGGTGGTCGGTTTGGGCGACGCGATGACCTTCATCTCGGTGCTGCGGCTGATACCGCACTGGTTCGAGCCTCGCCAGGTCCCGTTGGTGACCCAATTGACCGGAATCTGCGGGCAATTGGGGCAGGTGCTCTCAGCGGTGCCGTTTCTGGCAATCCTGTCCTCGTGGGGCTGGTCGGTCGCTTACGCGTCGGTGTCGGCGCTGGGCGTGTTGTCGATCCTGCTGATTCTGGCCATCGTCAAGAACGCTCCGGACGGCTCGGCGGTCACCGTCGAGACGTCATCGATCCGCGAAACACTGACCAGTCTCACGACGGTGTGGCTGCGCCCAGGTACGCGGTTGGGATTCTTCACACACATGGGCACCCAGTTCTCGGTCACCGTGTTCGCATTGATGTGGGGAGTGCCCTATCTCACGGTGGCGCAGGGGGTGGCCCCCGAAGTGGCCGGAACTCTGTTGACGGTGTCGGTCGTCTCTGCGATCTGCGCGGGAGTGCTGATCGGTATCGTCACCGGCCGGCATCCACACCGACGTTCCCGGTTGGTGCTCGCGATCATCGCCAGCAACGCGCTGGTGTGGACGGCAGTGTTGGCACTTCCCAGCAGGGCGCCGCTGTGGCTGCTGGTGGTGCTGGTGGTCGTGATCTCGGTCGGGGGCCCCGGCTCGATGGTCGGCTTCGACTTCGCCCGCACGTTCAATCCCAGCGCCACTTTGGGCACCGCCCAGGGCATGGTCAACATGGGCGGGTTCATCGCCTCATTGCTGCTCATGCAGGCGATGGGGATGACCTTGCAGGCCGCAGGCGGTATCTCCTTCGAGTCGTTCCGGCTGGCCTGGACACTGCAGTACGCCGTGTGGGCGTTCGCCGTGGTCGGCATCCTGATCACCCGGCGGAAGGCGCGCAACCTCCTGCAGCAACAGAACGACCGGATCCTGCTCGAAGGGCTGGAGGAGTTGGGCCACTAGTCCTGGTGGAGGTTGCGTATCGCCTGCGCCGCGTGCCGGTGACCCCGCACTTCATATCCCACGACAGACACCACCGGCGCCAGCGTGACGACCAGCAGGCAGTTGGCCATCGAGATGCCAGCGGCCGCCAGTAGCACGGCCAGCCCGAACACCGCCGCGACCAGCGCGAGCAGCAGCACGTGGAAAAGCTCGACGGTGGCGGTCATCACCGCGTAGAGCACGTAGACCATCGAGATGTACACCCCCACCGGAATGACGACAGCGAGCACCGTGGCCACCGATCCCAGCTCGGAATGGTGCTCGATGTAGTACGCCGCCGCATGCAGACCCGCACCGGTAGCCACGATCGCTGCGAATACCAGAATGTGGAGATAGCCGAACCAGAAGGACCGCTCCCTGCGGGCGTGCAGGATGTCGGCCTGCGGGACGACGAAGTACGTCCACCACATGCCGAACGTGAGCCCGATCCCGGCGACGCCGATGAAAACCGCCTCGACCGACCAACCCTGCTCATCCACCACCGCCGTCAACGAGGCGACGGTGCCGACCACCCCCTCGCCGAGGGCGATGATCGTGAACAGCCCGTACCTCTCCACGATGTGGTGGGCGTGCCACGGCGTGCCGCCCAGCTGGGTCTCGGCGATGAACGGCCCGATCATCTCCACGAGAACGAGCGTCAGCACGATAGCCACGTTGACCGCGACCGAGGTGTTGACCGAGATCGCCACGACCCAACCGATCTGAGCGACGGTGATCCACAGCGCGTAGGTCAGGCAGGCCCGGCGCCGCAGCGGGTCGTGTTTGGCGGCGCGCAGCCACTGACCGACCATCGCGATCCGCATCACCACATACCCCGCGACGACAACACCATTGTCGACGTAGCCACCGTGTTCGACCGAGGAGTAGAGCTGCGGAAGGCCGAGCGCCAGAATGATCACCCCGACCATTTGCAGCATGGTCATCAGGCGATAGATCCAGTCATCGGTGTCGTAGGCCGAGGCGAACC
>JAGQTR010000032.1 GCA_020438915.1 Mycobacterium sp. | reverse complement strand
GACACCCATCGGGTGATCAGCACGTCACCCAGGTCGGCGATGTGGTCGCTGTGCAGATGTGTCAACAGCAGGGCGGTCAAGCTGTTGGCGCCCACGCCGATCGCCGCAGTGCGTTGCAGGACGCCACGACCACAGTCGACCAGGAACGTCTGATCGCCCGCGCGCACAAGCGTCGATGGCCCCGCGCGATTGGGGTCGGGGATGGGGCTGCCGGTGCCTAACAGGGTGACTTCGATCATGGCACCCACCATGCCCTGTATGGGGGTGGGGCGCAAAAACCCGCGATGCGACCGATTTATTGCCTACCCTGGTGGTAGATAGTCACAACGGGCGGAGAGGGCCATGCGGATATCCGACGTGTTGCGAGGCAAGGGCGACGCGGTGGCCACCGTCACCCCCGAGACTTCGGTGGCCGGGCTGTTGACGGAATTGTCCGTACGCAATATCGGCGCGATGGTGGTGGTTTCGCCGGACGGTCTGCTGGGCATCGTGTCCGAGCGTGACGTGGTGCGGTCGCTGCATGAGATGGGCGCTGCGCTGCTGAATCGCCCGGTGTCGGAGATCATGACGACGGTGGTGGCAACCTGCTCGCCAGAGGATTCGGTGGACAGCCTCAGTGTCTTGATGACGACCAACAGGGTCCGGCACGTCCCTGTCGTGGTGGATGGCCGGCTCGCCGGCATCGTGAGCATCGGCGACGTGGTCAAGACCCGCATGGAGGAACTCGAGCACGAACAGCAGCAGCTCCAGGCCTACATCACTCAGGGCTGATCGGCGTGCCGCCGGCGATCGACGTCCGTGTTGCCCAGAAGCCCGATGTCGGACGTCTCGCGGAGGCGCTGGGGCGGGCCTTCTTCGAGGATCCAGTGATGAGGTGGATGCTTCCCGACGATGCGCGGCGGGCCAGGGCACTGCCGCGGGTGTTCGCGGCGATGACCCGACACCACTTCCTGGCCGGCGGCGCAGTGGAAGTGGCAAGCGGGACCGCAGGTGTGGCCGCGGCGGCGCTATGGGATCCGCCGGGCCGGTGGAAGCAGCAGCCGCGCGAGGAAATACGGATGATTCCGAGCTTCCTGCTGGCGATGGGGCGTCACGCCCGGCGGGGCCAACGCATCGCCGAGCTGATGAAGCGCAACCATCCCGAAGAGCCGCACTGGTATCTGGCCGTCATCGGCAGCGATCCACAGGTCCGCGGAGCCGGATTCGGGCAGGTGCTCATGCAGTCGCGGCTGGATCGCTGCGACGCCGAGGGCGCACCCGCTTACCTGGAGTCGACCAGCGAGGCAAATGTTCCCTATTACCTGCGGTTCGGTTTCGACGTCACCGGCGAGATCACCATCCCGGGCGGGCCTTCCATGTGGCAGATGTGGCGCCCGCCGGGCTAGCGAGCAGACGCAAAATGTCCCGAAATGGGCTCAAAAAGGGGGCTTTTGCGTCTGCTCGCGGCTCGGGGTGCGTCAGGTCCAGGAGTATTCGGCGCGCAGGCGGGTCGCGACCACGTCGAACACCTCACGCTCCAGGATCGCGCCTTCGCGCCTGATGCCCTCCTCGGGGACGTCGAGCACCCGATCCAGCCGCACCCAGCTGGCCCGGCCCTCGTAATCCCAGCCACCGCTACCGATATTGATCCAATTGGGATCGTCGCCATGGTGATCCTGGCTGGACAGCATCAATCCGAGCAGCACCCTGCGGTCCCGCCCGACTACCAGTACCGGACGGTCCTTGCCCCGGCTCGGATCGTCCTCGTAGACCACCCAGGTCCACACGACCTCGCCGGGATCGGCCTGCCCGTCCAGATCGGGGGCGTAGATCACCCGGCGCGCGCGATGCGCGGTCGGCACAAATGTGCGCGACACCGGGCGACCGGCGGGCAGCGCCCGGGGGGGTTTGTCGAGACCTCCGGTCAGCGCGACCAGGCCGATGCGGAGGCCCTCCTGGATTCCGTGCTGGATTCCGTGCTGGAAAGCCTCCGAGCGTTGCAGTTCGCGGACGAGTTTTGGCGCCTCGTTGAACACGAGGTTCTCGGTGCTCCTGAGCAGGAAGCGTTGAAAGCTCTTCCAATTCGATGACGATGACGTCATAGCCGCCAAGCATAAGCGCACCCCGGGATGCTCGATTGTGTCGCGGGGGCTGGCGCTCGATACTCTTGAGGGGCCTGTCTCGGCCGACTGGATGCCGACTCGACCCGCTCACCAGGAGATTCCCATCAGCACCTTCGCCGACAAGACGTTCACTGCGCCGGCGCAGATTCGGAACTTCTGCATCATCGCTCACATCGACCACGGGAAGTCGACGCTGGCCGACCGGATGCTGGGCATTACCGGTGTGGTCGCAGACCGGGATATGCGGGCCCAGTACCTGGATCGGATGGACATCGAGCGGGAGCGTGGCATCACCATCAAGGCCCAGAACGTCCGGCTGCCCTGGACCGTGGCCGAGGAAGACGGCGACCGGGACTATGTCCTGCATTTGATCGACACGCCTGGCCATGTCGACTTCACCTACGAGGTGTCACGCGCGCTGGAGGCGTGCGAGGGGGCAGTGCTGCTGGTCGACGCGGCCCAGGGGATCGAGGCGCAGACGCTGGCGAACCTGTACTTGGCGCTGGACCGGGACTTGACGATCATCCCGGTGCTCAACAAGATCGACCTGCCCGCCGCCGA
>JAGQTR010000477.1 GCA_020438915.1 Mycobacterium sp. | reverse complement strand
GCGGTCAGGATCGCCTTGCGGGCCGGTTCCACGGGACCCATGACCTCGACGACGATGTCGACGTCTTCGCGGGAGACCAGTTCATCGACGTTGTCGGTCAGCAACCCGGCCGGAACGCCGCGATCGCGGTCAACCTGCCGAACTCCGATGCCGCGCAACACCAGTGGCGCACCGATACGGGCGGTCAGATCGGACGCGCTCTCCTCGATGATCCGCACCACTTCGCTACCCACATTGCCCAAACCCAGGATGGCCACCCCGATTGCGTCAGTCACCGCTCACCTCACTTCCAGACTCAACAGATCGTCGACCGTTTCCCGGCGCAGAATCAGGCGTGCCCGCCCATCCCGCACGGCCACCACCGCTGGTCGACCGATCAGGTTATAGCGACTCGACATCGAATAGCAGTATGCACCGGTTGCTGCCACGCCCAGCAGATCTCCGGCAGCGACATCGCCGGGAATCCATGCGTCCCGTACGACGATATCGCCACTCTCGCAATGCTTCCCGACAACACGTGAGAGTATCGGTGCCGCTTGGCTGGCGCGCGACAACATTCGCACGTCGTACTCGGCGCCGTAGAGAGAGGTCCGGATGTTGTCGCTCATCCCGCCGTCCACGCTGACGTACCGGCGGTGCCTGTCCGAGGCCACAGCAACGTCTTTGATGGTGCCGACCTCGTAAAGGGTGATGGTGCCTGGTCCGGCGATGGCGCGCCCCGGCTCGACAACCAACTTGGGCGCGGGCAACCCTACGGCAGCGGACTCGTTGCGAACGATCGTCTGCAGTTTGTCGGCAAGCTCGCCCATCGGGGGCGGGTCGTCCTGCGGGAGGTAGGAGATACCCAGTCCCCCACCGAGGTCGACAATCGCGATCTGCGAGGTCTTGTCGAGTCCGAACTCGGCGACGACATCGGCGAGCAATCCGATGACCCGGTGGGCCGCCAGCTCGAAGCCCGCCACATCAAAGATCTGCGAACCGATGTGACTGTGCAGGCCGACCAGGCGCAGGTGGTCGGTCTCGAAGACCCGACGAACCGCGGCCATCGCCGCGCCGCTGGCCAGCGACATCCCGAACTTCTGGTCTTCGTGGGCAGTGGAGATGAACTCGTGCGTATGGGCCTCGACACCCACGGTGACGCGCACCAGCACATCCTGAACAGTGTTGGCTTCACCGGCGATTCGATCGAGGCGCTGAATTTCGGTCATCGAGTCAAGCACCACGTGACCGACGCCGTTGGTGACCGCTGCGGTCAATTCAACGATAGATTTATTGTTGCCGTGCAACGCGATTCGCTTTGCGGGAAAGCCCGCGCGCAGCGCCACCGCGAGTTCTCCCCCACTGGCGACATCGAGGGACAGTCCCTCTTCCTCGACCCAGCGGGCCACCTCGGTGCACAGAAATGCCTTGGCCGCATATCGGACGTGCTCACCGCCGCCGAAGGCCGCCGCGATATTTCGACAGCGCATCCGGAAATCGTCCTCGTCGATGACGAACACCGGGGTGCCGAACTCCGCGGCGATCTCGGTAACGGGCACCCCGGCAACCGACACAACCCCATCGTCACCACGAAATACATTGTGGGGCCACACGTTGGGGGCCAGCCGAAGAACATCGGCGGCGTCCAACGGACGGTCGGGAGTTTCGCTGTGGTGGGCCTCTTCGGCGTGCCGGGGACCGGCCGGGTGCGCGATCACATCCGCTCCGGGGCGCTGACGCCGAGGATCCCCAGCCCGTTGGCAATGACCTGGCGCGTGGCCCGGCACAACGCAAGGCGCGCCATATGCAGCTCTCCCGGCGCCTCGTCGCCCTGCGGCAGCACTCGACACGAGTCGTAGAAGCGGTGATAGTCGCCGGCGAGCTCTTCGAGGTAGCGGGCAACGCGGTGTGGTTCGCGAAGATCCGCCGCGGTCTTCAATACACGGGGAAACTCGCCGACATTGCGGATCAGCGCGCCTTCTTTGTCGTGAGTCAACAAACCGACATGACCGGTGTCGGGTGCTATTCCCAGTTCGGCGGCGTTACGCGCCAGCGCCGACAGTCGCGCGTGCGCGTACTGCACGTAGTAAACCGGGTTCTCGCTGGATGCCGAGGACCACAACTGCAGGTCGATGTCGATCGGGGTGTCAACCGAACTGCGAATCAGGGCGTAACGTGCAGCGTCCACCCCGATAGCGTCGACGAGGTCGTCGAGCGTGATGACCGTGCCGGCGCGCTTACTCATCCGGATCGGCTGACCGTCGCGCACCAGGTTGACCATCTGGCCGATGAGCACTTCCACGGTGTCGGGGTCATCACCCAGGGCCGCGGCCGCAGCCTTCAGTCGCGCGATGTAGCCGTGGTGGTCGGCGCCGAGCATGTAGATACACAGATCAAAGCCGCGTTGACGCTTGTCCAGGAAGTACGCGAGGTCACCGGCGATGTAGGCGGGCTGCCCGTCGCTCTTGATGACCACGCGGTCCTTGTCGTCACCGAAGTCGGTGGTACGCAACCAGACCGCACCGTCGGACTCGTAGATGCTGCCGGTCTCGCGCAGTTTGGCGATCGCCTGCTCGACGCGACCGGAGGTGTGCATCGAGTCTTCGTGGGTATAGACGTCGAAGTCGGTGCCGAATTCATGGAGAGACTCTTTGATGTGGTCGAACATCAGGTGCACACCGACGGAGCGGAATGTCTCCCGCATTTCGGCGTCGGACAGGCTCAGCGCTCCGGGTTCCTTGGCGAGGACCTGCGCGGCGATATCGACGATGTAGTCGCCTGCGTAGCCGTCCTGCGGGGCGGGTTCACCCTTGGCGGCCGCGATCAGCGACATGACGAACCGGTCAATCTGCGCGCCGTGATCGTTGAAGTAGTACT
>JAGQTR010000476.1 GCA_020438915.1 Mycobacterium sp. | reverse complement strand
GCCTCCCGGTCGCTCACTGCCCCAAACGCCAGTCCGGCGCTGAACGCGGCCATGAAACCGTTCGCCCCGACGAGATGGGCGCTGCCCAGCGCCAACACGGCCACCGACAGCGTGCCCAGCTGCGCATAGATTTCCTCGACGCGGCCCGCGGCCACGCCACGACGGATCAGCACCCCACCTACCGCCCCCAGCCCAACCCCGATCACTGCGCCCACCCCGATCTGCATCCCGAACAGGCCCATCCAGGACCCGGCCGCAGTGTCTTCTCCCACAACCACGGCGATGAGCACCAACACCGCCGGCAACACCAGACCGTCGTTAAGTCCAGACTCGACGTTGAGTCCCTGACGGACCCGCTGCGGCACCGTGTCGTCGGTCACCACGGCCTGACCCAACGCGGGATCGGTCGGCGCCAAGATCACAGCCACCAGTGCGGCCTCGGCCAACCCCATCCCGGGCAGTAATGCCCACGCGATCAGCGTCCCCACCACCATCGCCAGGGGCAGCCCCACCCCGAGCAAACGGGCCGGCATCCCCAACTCCCGGCGCAACACCCGGGTATCGATACGGATCGCGTCAGCGAACAAGATCACCGCCAGCGTCACCTCGCCGAGCAGCGCCAAGCCCTCGACCTGCACCCCGAGGGTGACCCAACCCGGACCGGCAGTCACCACTCCCAGCGCCACAAACACCATCGGCATCGTCACCGGCCACCCCGCCGCGCGATGCGACACCAACGCGAAACCGATGACCGCGGCGGCCACCACGACCACGGCAACCGCATTCACCGCGGCACCTCCTCGCCATCTCGGACAAACCCATCGGCATTCGGGTTGGGAAACGTCGACACGTCCGCGGGCATCCGGCAATCGCGATGAACACCAACGAAGTGCGAGCCAACCAAATGCCCCGCACGGGCGACAGCCCATCCCTGACCTTGCTGGCGATGACCCCGGCTGGGCTCACCGACCGTCATCCGCACCTCGACGGCGGATGTGACCCCACGGCACATCGCTTGATTATCGACGTAAGACTCCCGAGCCGAGCCGAGCCGAGCCGACAAGACAACGACAGACAAAGACGCGGATCAGTGAGACGGGAAACGAGTCGGCTCGAATGTCTACATTTGAGATTGGCCATATTCCATTGCCTCGCATTGGGCAGTTTGACGCGGCCGAGGGCGATCCGGTGCAGACGCGCCGTGCCACAATTCGACCTATGCGAGCGATCGAAGTGATCCCGAACCTGCATACCGATGATGTCGACCGCGCTGGGCAATTCTACGGAGCGCTTGGGTTGAGCGGCGAGACCATGAATCAGGGTTGGGTCGTGCGGTTTGAAGCGCCCGGCGGTGGCGCATGCGTCCAGGTGGTCACTCGAGATGCCACGGCGCCGCAGGACTCGGTGATGACGATCAAAGTCGACGACGTAGATGCGGCCTATGCGCTCATGCAGCAGCGGGGATACGAGATCGTCCATCCCCTCACCAACGAACCGTGGGGCATCCGGCGGTTCTTCGTTCGCAGCCCAGACGGCCAGATCGTAAACGTCGCCCATCACGCCACGTGAGCACCGCCCCGACGGTTGCACCCGCCGTCGTGTTCCAGCGGTGAACGAATGACCCTGGTGTAGCGGGGCTTTGCGGATCGGTGCGGTTCGGTGGCGATCGAAGGCGTCGGGTGAGACAGGACGTGAAGCGTCTTGAATTCCTACAAATGAGACCGCGAGCGCAGCAGCAGTTGCGGTAGTCCATCAGGTTCATGCCCGGTATGCATCGGTGCGGCTAAACACGGCCACCACGGTGACTTGCTGGCGATCATCGTCGATTCGGTAGAGAACTCGGTATGTACCACGACGTGCGCTATGACGATCGTGCAATGGCGGCCGGAGCAGCTTGCCAACTCGGGGGGTGTCGAGCAACGGACCGACGAGGAACTCGTAAGCAGCGGACCCCGGGTTTTAACCCTGCGGGTGAGCGCGTCAATTCCGCACTCGAACGTGTCCACGGTTCCGTGTCGACGGGCGTGTCGACTGCTTAGATAGGTGTGACCTGTCTACTGTTGTCGGTTGTGGGTGTTACGTTGCGGGCGAACGCGAATATCGCGTTTCAGTGTGCGTATCACGTGGTGTGGTGTCCGAAGTATCGACGGAAGGTGATCGGCGGCCGGATGGAGATCCGGCTCAAGGAGATCATCGCCGAGGTGATCACCGAGAAGGGGGCCTGGTTGATCGAGCTGGAGACCATGCCTGATCACGTGCATCTGCTGGTGGAGGTGGATCCGCAGTACGGGGTGCACAAACTGGTCAAGGCCATCAAGGGCCGGTCATCGCGGATGTTGCGCGAAGAATTCCCGTGGCTGAAGTCCAAGCTGCCGTCGCTGTGGACGAACTCCTATTTCGTGGCCACGGTGGGCGGGGCGCCGTTGTCGGTGATCAAACGCTACGTCGAAACCCAGAAGGACCGTTGAGTCATGTTGACGGGCAGGCGGTTTCGGGTCGAGTTCACCGGCGAACAAACAGAGTGCGCGGAGCGGATCGGCGCGGCGTGCCGGGCGGTGTGGAACACCGGGTTGGAGCAGCGCCGCGAGTACCGGCGCCGCGGGGCGTGGATGAACTATCGACCGCAGGCCAAGGAGTTGGCCGAAGCGAAGGCTGAGCATCCGTGGCTGAAAGATGTTCCTGGGCATTGTTTGCAGCAGACGTTGATGGACCTGGACCGGGCGTGCCGTGAGCATGGCACGTGGAAGGTGCGGTGGCGATCAGGACGTCGGTGGGCGCCGTCGTTCCGGTTCCCCGAGGGCAACAAGATGGCCGTGGAGAAGCTCAACCGAGGCCACGCCCGGATCAAGTTGCCCAAGCTGGGTTGGGTGAAGTTTCGCGCCAGCTGCAGTCTGGACGGCGAGACTATCCGTTCGGCCACATTGTCGCGTGACGGTGCGCACTGGTTCCTGTCGGTGCTCGTCGATGACGGCCGCCAGACCCCTCCGGCCCACCCGTCACCGGGCAGCGCGGTGGGGGTGGATCGTGGTGTCGCGGTGGCGATCGCCACCAGTGCCGGCGAGCTGGTCGACCAGGCGTTCGTGACCCCCGGAGAGCGCCGACGGGCGGCGGCGTTGCAACGCAAGCTGTCACGGTGCGCGAAGCGCTCAGCCAACCGGGACAAGACCCGCGCCGCGTTGGCGGCGGTCCGCGCCCGGGAGAAGGCCCGACGCCGGGATTTTTGCGCCCAGACCGCCCACCAGCTCGCCGCAGGGAACGCGGTGGTGGTGCTCGAAGACCTCAAGACCAAGCAGATGACGAAATCGGCGAAAGGAACCCTTGAACAGCCCGGCCGCAACGTGGCAGCCAAGTCCGGGCTCAACCGCGCCATCCTCGCCAAAGGGTGGCATCAGTTCGCGTTGGCACTAGCCTCAGCGCCCCGCTACACCGGGACCACCGTGGTAAAGGCGCCAGCGGCCTACACATCGCAACGCTGCTCAGCGTGTGGGCGTGTGGACCCGAAATCCCGTGAGAGCCAAGCGGTATTCCGGTGCACCCACTGCACACATCACGAGCACGCAGATGTGAACGCCGCCAAGAACGTACTGGCCGCAGGGCTTGCGGTCACCGCCTGCCAAGATCGAACCCGGTCCGAGGGCCGAGCGCGGTCACCGAAGCAGGAACCAGCAGGAAACCGC
>JAGQTR010000031.1:7599-9363 GCA_020438915.1 Mycobacterium sp. | reverse complement strand
TAACGACACTGCCAGGTCAGCGGCGCAGATACTGCAGCTGGGCTTGCACCGACCATTCGGCGGCGTCCCAGAGTTTTTCGTCGACGTCGGTGTAGACGTGCTCCACTACTTCGCGACTGCTGGCGTCTTCCCCGAGTTCCCGTAAGGCGGCTCGGACCTGATCGAGGCGCTCCTCCCGATGCGCGAGATAGTTCTCGCTGACCGCGACGATGTCGTCGAGTTCGGGACCGTGCCCGGGTAGTACCGTGCGATGCCCGGACCCGCGCAGGCGACGCAGCGACTCCAGGTAGTCACCGAGGTCGCCGTCCTCGTGATCGATCACGGTGGTGCCGCGGCCCAGGATGGTGTCCGCGGTCAGCACCGCACTGTCGCCGTCCCCCCGCCCGACGTCGTCGAGCAGGAAGGACACCGAGTCGGCGGTATGGCCTGGGGTGGCCATGACGGTGATGCGCAGACCGGCGGCGTCGATCACCTCGCCGTCGGTCAAAGGTCCGCCCATGCCGCGCAGGAATCCACTTCCCACCGAGCGCACCACCGCCCCGGTCAACTCCACGATCCGGTCGATTCCTCCGGTGTGGTCGCTGTGGCGGTGGCTGATCAAGACCAGCGGGATCGGCCCGAGCGCGGCCAGGCGCTCGATATGGTCGTCGGCAACACCGGGGTCATCTGGTCCGGGATCCACGACGACCATCTCATCGCTGCCCGGCCCCTGCAGCACCCAGGTGTTGGTGCCCTCGAGGGTCAGCAAGCCCGGGTTGTTGCAGAGTAGGACCGACGCGGTTGCGGTCACCGGCCGCAGCAGACCGTAGGCGGGATGCTCGAGCGCACTCAAATCCTCACGCCACCTCGACGATGACTTCTACTTCCACCGGTGCGTTCAGGGGCAGCTCGGACACCCCGACCGCAGACCGGGCGTGTGCGCCGGCCTCTCCGAACACCTCTGCAAACAGCTCGGAGGCACCGTTGACGACGCCGGGTTGCCCGCCGAAGCCCGGCGCCGAGGCCACGAACCCGACGACCTTGACCACCCGCACCACCGCGTCGATCCCGACCAGCGAGTTCACCGCCGCCAGCGCGTTGAGCGCGCACCGGCGGGCCAGGTCGTTCGCCTCGTCGGCGGACACCTCGGCACCGACCTTGCCGGTCATCGGCAGTTTGCCGCCGGTCATCGGCAGCTGACCAGCGGTGTAAACGAGGTTTCCGGTGCGCACTGCGGGCACATAGGCCGCCAGTGGCGCGACGACCTCGGGGAGTTCGATGCCCAGCTCGCCCAGCCGGGCCGACGCGGTCTGATGTGGCCGGCCTGGCGGGCTACTCATTTCGGTCGCTTCAGGTAGGCGACGTGCTGCTCGCCGGTCGGGCCTTGCAGCACCGAAACCAGCTCCCAGCCGTCTTCGCCCCACTGATCGAGGATTTGTTTGGTGGCGTGTGTCAGCAGCGGGACGGTCGAGTACTCCCAGCGGGTTGGTTCACTCATGCAGCTGAGCTTATCCGGCGAGCAACCCGCTATGGCTAGCATGCACTGGTGGCTACCACACAGAATGGTCCAAGACCTGCCGGCTGGCCGTCCCGCCTGACCAAGGCGCGCCTGCACTTCGTCACCGGTAAAGGCGGTACGGGTAAGTCCACGATCGCCGCGGCCCTGGCGTTGGCGCTGGCCGCAGGTGGCCGCAGGGTGCTGTTGGTGGAAGTCGAAGGGCGCCAAGGTATTGCGCAGCTCTTCGATGTGCCCCCGCTGCCCTACGAGGAGGTCAAGATCGCGAC
>JAGQTR010000031.1:0-7471 GCA_020438915.1 Mycobacterium sp. | reverse complement strand
GAGTTCGCGACGACGATCGCACCGGGCCTGCGCGACGTGCTGCTCACCGGCAAGATCAAGGAAATCGTGATCCGCAACGACAAGGCCGACAGAGGTGCGGCCCGGGGTAAGCCGACCGCTTACGACGCCGTTGTCGTCGATTCACCGCCCACCGGGCGCATCGCCAGGTTCCTCGATGTCACCAAGGCGATCTCCGACCTCGCCAAGGGCGGACCGGTGCACTCCCAGGCCGACGGCGTGGTCAAACTCCTGCATTCCGATCTGACCGCAATTCATCTGGTCACTCTCCTGGAGGCCCTACCGATCCAGGAGACCATCGAAGCGATCAACGACCTGCGGGAAATGGACCTGCCGATCGGCAGCGTGATCGTCAACCGCAATATCCCGCCGTTCCTCCCGCCTGCCGATCTCATCAGGGCCGCTGAGGGCGAAATCGACGCGGGCGCCGTACGGTCTGGTTTGTCCCGCGTGGGCATCACTCTCTCCGATGCCGACTTCGCGGGTCTGCTGACCGAAACCGTCGAGCACGCCACCCGAATTCAGGCCCGAGCAGAGAGTGCAGTGCAGCTCGAGAATCTGCACGCGCCGATCCTCCACCTGCCGACCGTCGCCGACGGAGTGGATCTGGGCAGCCTGTACGAGCTGGCGGAAGTCCTCGCTCACCAGGGCGTTCGATGATGCTGGGTTCGATGCTGCCGAAGGAGGACCGACGATGAGTGTCACACCGCCGCTGCTGGACATGAAGTCCATCCTGTCCGATACGTCGAATCGGGTCGTGGTGTGCTGCGGAGCCGGCGGTGTGGGCAAGACCACGACTGCCGCAGCGATGGCGCTGCGCGCAGCGGAGTACGGCCGCCACGTGGTGGTCTTGACCATCGACCCGGCCAAACGGCTGGCCCAGGCCCTGGGGATAAAGGAACTCGGCAACTCGCCGCAGCGGGTACCGCTGGCGCCCGAAGTCAGCGGGCAATTGCACGCGATGATGCTCGACATGCGCCGCACCTTCGACGACATGGTCGTCGAGTACTCCGGACCCGAACGGGCGCAATCGATTCTGGACAACCAGTTCTATCAGACCGTCGCCACCTCCTTGGCCGGCACGCAGGAGTACATGGCCATGGAGAAGCTGGGTCAGCTTCTGGCAGAAGATAAGTGGGACTTGATCGTGGTGGACACCCCGCCGTCACGAAGCGCGCTGGACTTCCTCGACGCGCCGAAGCGGTTGGGCAGTTTCATGGACAGCAGGCTGTGGCGCTTGCTGCTGGCCCCCGGGCGCGGCTTCGGCCGCCTGATCACCGGTGCGGTCGGGCTGGCGATGAAAGGCATGTCAACGGTCCTCGGGTCGCAGATGCTGGCCGATGCGGCTGCCTTCGTGCAGTCCTTGGACGCGACGTTCGGCGGATTCAGGGAGAAGGCCGACCGCACCTATGAGTTGCTCAAACGGCGGGGAACGCAGTTCGTGGTCGTGTCGGCCGCCGAGCCCGACGCGCTGCGGGAGGCGTCGTTCTTCGTTGACCGATTGTCCAGCGAGCACATGCCGCTGGCCGGGTTGATCCTCAACCGGACCCATCCCACACTGTGCGACCTGCATGCGGACAAGGCTGCAGAGGCGGCGGAGGACTTGGAGAAGACCGATCCGGACGCCTTGGCGGTGGCCGCGCTGCGGATCCACGCCGACCGCGCCTCGACAGCTAAACGGGAAGTGCGGCTCTTGTCGCGGTTCACCGGAGCCAACCCGCACGTCGCGATCGTTGGTGTGCCGTCACTGCCGTTCGACGTATCCGACCTCGAGGCGCTGCGCGCGATCGCCGATCAGATCACCGGCGAGGCTTCCGGCTAAACGAACACCGCCCGAGGAACCTCTTCGGGCAAACTACGGGCCGCTTCAGACGGCGTTGCGGTGTTTGCGCTGCGCGGCGAAAAACTCGGCCCAGGAGACCACCTCGGGGTGTTGCTTCAACAGGGCGCGGCGCTGGCGTTCGGTCATGCCTCCCCACACACCGAACTCCACCCGATTGTCCAGAGCGTCGGCACCACACTCGGCGATCACGGGGCAATGCCGGCAGATCACCGCAGCTTTGCGCTGCGCCGCCCCGCGGACGAAAAGCTCGTCCGGGTCGGTCTGGCGACACCGAGCGTGCGAAACCCACGCAATACGGGCTTCTGCCTCTGCACCCTGCACAATGGGTGGGGTGGTCGGATCCACGGTGGTAGTGCGAGCGACGGGCTTGATACCGGACACCTGCGTTCCCCTATTCCTTCTGGCCGCGCCCCGACAACGCAGACGAAATTTTTACTCCGACGTCAATCGCTTAGTGCGATCTAGGCCACAACACGAGTGTCAGGTGTGACCTGCATCGCACTGTCTGCCCAACTTAGGTGGTCACGGGGGTTCTGCGCAATACGTTCGTGACCACTTTTTTGGGACTACCGTGCCGTCAGACCGTTAGGGTGCCGCAACCCGGCGTTTGGCAGGGACTGTCCAATGGCGCTCTGGGCCGCTCCGTGACGCCCGCGTCCGAGGTCGTCGCTACGCTGTACCCATGCCGGAGGACCCCCCGACTCGACCGCCGGTGGCGGTCACCGTCATCAAGCTCGCGTGGTGCTGCCTGCTGGCCAGTGTGCTGGCCGCCGCACTGATGTTTCCGGTCGTCGGCGGGCTCGGCCTGATGTCCAACCGGGCCTCCGACGTCGTTGCCAACGGTTCGACGCAGCTCGTCGAGGGCGCCGTACCTCAGGTGTCGACGATGGTCGACGCCAACGGGGATGTCATCGCGTGGCTCTACTCCCAGCGGCGATTCGAAGTGGCCAGCGATCAGATCGCCAATCCGATGAAACTGGCGATCGTCTCGATCGAGGACAAGAGGTTTGCCGATCACAATGGTGTCGACTGGCAGGGAACCCTCACCGGACTTTCGGGATACCTCTCGGGAAACCTCGACACCCGCGGCGGCTCGACGATCGAGCAGCAGTACGTCAAGAATTACCAGCTGTTGGTGCTTGCTCAGACCGACGCTGAGAAGCGGGCGGCGATCGAGACCACCCCGGCTCGCAAGCTGCGCGAGATCCGGATGGCGTTGACGCTGGACAAGACTTTTACCAAACCCGAAATTCTGACGCGCTATCTCAACTTGGTGTCCTTCGGCAACGGCGCGTTCGGGGTCCAGGACGCCGCGCAGACCTATTTCGGCATCGACGCCTCCGAGTTGAACTGGGAGCAGGCCGCGCTGCTGGCGGGCATGGTGCAGTCGACGAGCACCCTGAACCCGTACACCAATCCCGATGGCGCGCTCGCCCGCCGGAACGTGGTGCTGGACACCATGATCGAGAACCTCCCCGAACACGCTGCCGAGCTGCGCGAAGCCAAGCAGCGGCCACTGGGGGTGCTACCGCAGCCCAACGAACTCCCGCGCGGCTGCATCGCCGCCGGTGATCGCGCGTTCTTCTGCGATTACGCGCTGGACTACCTGGCCCGCGCGGGTATCAGCAAGGATCAGGTCGCCAAGGGCGGCTACCTGATCAAGACGACGCTGAACCCCGAGGTGCAGGCCTCGGTCAAGTCGGCGATCACCGAGTTCGCCAGCCCCGACCTCAACGGCGTCGCCAGCGTCATGAGCGTGATCCGCCCGGGCAAGGAATCCCACCCGGTGCTCGCCATGGCCAGCAACCGCACCTACGGACTGGACCTCGACGCCCGGGAGACGATGCAGCCTCAGCCGTTCACACTGGCCGGCAACGGCGCGGGATCGGTGTTCAAGATCTTCACCACCGCCGCCGCCCTCGATATGGGCATGGGCATCAACGCCCAGCTGGACGCACCGTCGCGGTTCGAGGCCAAGGGGCTGGGCAGCGGTGGTGCGCGCGGCTGCCCGCCGGCGACCTGGTGTGTCCAGAACGCCGGTAACTACCGAGGGTCGATGAACGTCACCGATGCGCTCGCGACCTCACCGAACACCGCGTTCGCCAAGCTGATCGCTCAGGTCGGGGTGCAGCGCACCGTCGACATGGCCGTCAAGCTGGGGTTGCGGTCTTACGCGCTACCGGGCACGGCCCGCGATTACGACCCAGAGAGCAACGAGAGCCTCGCCGACTTCGTCAAGCGGCAGAACCTGGGATCGTTCACGCTGGGGCCGATCGAGGTGAACGCCCTGGAGCTTTCCAATGTCGCGGCGACACTGGCTTCCGGCGGCATGTGGTGCCCACCCAACCCCATCGAGAAGGTCCTCGACCGCAACGGCGAGGAGGTCTCGGTGACCACCGAAACCTGCGAACAGGCAGTCCCGGAAGGTTTGGCCAACACCTTGGCCAACGCGATGAGCAGGGACGACACCGGTTCGGGCACCGCAGCCGCAGCAGCCGGATCGGCTGGATGGAGTCTGCCGATGTCGGGCAAGACGGGCACCACCGAAGCCAACAGGTCGGCGGCGTTCCTCGGGTTCACCAATCAGCTTGCGGCGGCCAGCTATATCTATGACGACTCCACCGACCCCAGCGAGTTGTGCTCGTTCCCGCTGCGTCAGTGTGGCAGCGGGAACCTGTTCGGCGGCAACGAACCTGCTCGGACGTGGTTCACGGCGATGACGCCGATCGCCACCAACTTCGGTGAGGTCACGCTGCCGCCGACCGATCCCCGCTATGTCGACGGCGCGCCGGGCTCCCGGGTGCCCAGCGTCGCCGGAATGAACCAGGACACCGCCCGGAAGCGATTGCGTGACGCCGGCTTCCAGGTCGCCGATCAGTCCACGCCGGTGAATAGCACCTCTGCCTACGGCACCGTCGTCGGGACGTCCCCGAGCGGCCAGACCGTGCCCGGTTCCATCATCACGATCCAGACCTCGAACGGCATTGCACCCGCTCCTCCTCCGCCACCACCCGGCGCACCGCCGCCGCCCGGTGGCCTGCCGCCACCACCGGTGGGGCAGACGGTCATTGAGATACCTGGCCTGCCGCCGATAACGGTGCCGGTGTTGGGTCCGCCGCCGCCCCCCGCTCCGCCACCTCCACCGCTACCGCCGCCACCCCCACCGCCGCCGCCGGGGTGATCTGGCGACGCGGGACGATAACGCGGTCTGTGGCGTGCCGTCGCTGGCAGTAGGCTGGCGGGTATGGCTGCAGCTTCGACGGGTGCGATCTTGAAGACGACCGCCGCCGCGACATTCGGCACGCTCGTGGCGGGCATCGGATACGCCTCGCTGATCGAGCGCAATGCTTTCGTTGTCCGGGAGGCGACGCTGCCAGTGCTCGCGCCAGGCTCGTCACCGCTGAAGGTTCTGCACATCAGCGACATCCACATGCGGCCCACGCAGCGGCGAAAGCAGGCGTGGCTGCGCGATCTGGCCGGTTGGGCTCCGGACTTCGTCGTCAATACCGGAGACAATTTGTCGCACCCCAAAGCGGTGCCCGCGGTCGTGCAAGCCCTCGGCGACCTGCTCGCAGTTCCGGGTGTGTTCGTGTTCGGCAGCAATGACTACTTCGCCCCGCGGCTGAAGAACCCGGCCAACTACCTGACCAAGCCGACTAAACGGGTTCACGGGGAGCCGCTGCCGTGGCAGGACCTGCGTGCGGCGTTCACCGAACGTGGCTGGTTGGACATGACCCACACCCGGCGCGAATTCGACGTCGCGGGTGTGCACATCGCCGCAGCCGGCGTCGACGATCCGCACCTGTCGCGGGACCGCTACGCCACCATCGCCGGGCCGGCGAATCCAGCCGCGAACCTCACGCTGGGACTGACACACTCTCCAGAGCCCCGAGTGCTGGACCGCTTTGCCGCGGACGGCTACCAGCTGGTGATGGCTGGCCACACTCACGGTGGTCAGCTGTGCGTACCGTTCTACGGCGCGATCGTCACCAACTGTGATCTTGACCGGTCGCGGGTCAAGGGCCCGTCGCGGTGGGGTGCGCACACCCAGCTGCACGTCTCTGCCGGGATCGGCACCTCCCCGTACGCACCGTTACGGTTCTGCTGCCGCCCGGAGGCGTCGCTGTTGACCCTGATAGCCGCCCCGACCGGCGGCTCGGACGTCAGGTCTATGGCGGGACATTCACATCCGACCGTCGCGGCGCGGTGACCGCCTCGGCCTCAACCGCCTCGCGAAGCCAGTCACGTTCCTGGGTGAACAGCGCGGTGCGGCTGATCGAGGCCGACGCCCGCCGCAGCGCCGACACCCACCTACTGCGCTACCCGCTGCCGGCGAGCTGGTCCACCGACGCCGATGTCGCGCTCTATCTCAAGGACGAGACCACTCACATCACTGGGAGCCTCAAGCACCGGCTGGCGCGATCTCTGTTCCTCTATGCCCTGTGCAACGGCTGGATCGGTGAGGACACCACCGTCATCGAGGCATCGTCGGGTTCCACGGCCGTGTCGGAGGCATACTTCGCGGCGATACTGGGGCTGCCGTTCATCGCGGTAATGCCGACCTCGACAAGCGCGGCAAAGATCGCATTGATCGAATCCCAAGGCGGCCGGTGCCATTTCGTTGCCGAGTCAGCACAGGTCTATGAGGTTGCGCAACGGCTAGCCGCAGAGACCGGCGGGCACTACCTCGATCAGTTCACCAACGCCGAGCGCGCCACCGACTGGCGCGGGAACAACAACATTGCCGAGTCGATCTTCGAGCAGATGGACAAGGAGACACATCCGGTGCCGGAGTGGGTGGTGGTGGGCGCGGGGACCGGAGGCACCAGCGCCACGATCGGCCGCTATATCCGCTATCGCCGGCACGCGACCCGACTGTGCGTGGTTGATCCGGAAAACTCGGCGTTCTTCCCCTCGTATGCCAGTGGCGACGCCGCGGTGGTCACGGGCCGGTCATCGCGCATCGAGGGTATCGGGAGGCCGCGCGTGGAACCGTCCTTCCTGCCCGATGTCGTGGACAGGATGATTGCAGTACCCGACGCTGCGTCCGTCGCGGCGGCCCATCATGTGAGTCGGGTGTTGGGTCGGCGCGTCGGCCCGTCGACCGGAACCAACATCTGGGGCGCGTTCGGTCTGTTGGCCGAGATGGCCGCCGAGGGGCGCGGCGGCTCGGTGGTCACGCTGCTGGCCGACAGTGGCGACCGCTACGCAGACACCTACTTCTGCGACGAGTGGCTTACCAGCCATGGGCTGGACCCTTCCGAACCGGCTGTACTGCTCGCCGAATTCGAACGGTCGGGCCGCTGGCCCTGATCCTCGGTGCCGCGGGAGAGCGGGCCGTCGGAGGTCAAGAACAGCCACAATGCGGCGAGGGTGAAGAAGCCCAGGTAGATCGACGCCCCAAGCCCAGTCATGTCGCGCCTCGTTTCTTCGGATCAGTCCACGTCAACCAATACTGTGCATAACGTCACCGACATCCCAGATGCATCCCGCGGCGTGTCGCGGACGCGATGCGCGTTTGGCTTGAACCGCAGGCGGTGCGATACGCTGTCGTAGCTTCACGCGGGGTGTGGCGCAGCTTGGTAGCGTGCTTCGTTCGGGACGAAGAGG
>JAGQTR010000475.1 GCA_020438915.1 Mycobacterium sp. | reverse complement strand
ACCGCGTCAACCTGTTCGCCGACGCGACCGGCGACCATCAGTGGATTCACGTCGACCCCGATCGAGCTGCCGACGGGCCCTTCGGTGGGACGATCGCGCACGGGCTGCTGACGTTGTCGCTGCTGCCGCACTTCACCCATCAGCTTTACACCGTCGACAACGTCGCTATGGCGATCAACTACGGATACAACAGGGTCCGCTTTATTACGCCCGTCCGAGTGGGTGGCAAGCTCCGGGCGCGGGCTGAGATCACCTCGGTCACCCGACTGGACACCGCGGTGCAGGCAACGCTGCGCATGACCGTCGAGATCGAGGGTTCCGATAAGCCCGCCGCCGTCGCGGAGTCCATCGTGAGGTTCATCGGCTGACGGCCGGTCACCGGTTGGCCTGCTTCGCGGCCCGGACCAGTCCGCCACCGATGATCAGCCTCTGAATCTCGCTGGTGCCCTCGTAGAGTCGCAGCAAGCGGACGTCGCGGTAGATCCGCTCCACCGGGACCTCGCGCATGTAGCCGCTACCACCGTGTATCTGCACGGCGAGATCGGCGACTTTGCCTGCCATTTCGGTACAGAAGAGTTTCGCGGCCGACGGCGCGATCCGACGGTCTTCCTCGGTGATCCACTTGTTTGCGGTGTCGCGGACCAGTGCGCGCCCGGCGAGCACACCGGTCTGTTGGTCGGCGATCATCGCCTGTACCAACTGGAACTCGCCGATCGCGGTGCCGCCCTGTGTCGCGGTCGCGGCGTAGGTGACCGACTCGTCAAGCGCACGCTGGGCGGTCCCCACCGCCAGCGCGGCAATGTGCACTCGACCGCGGGCCAGCGAGGTCATCGCCGCGCGGTACCCGATGTCCTCGCTGCCGCCGATGAGGGCGCTTCCGGGCACCCGCACGTCGGTGAGGGCGACATCGGCGGTCCAGGCTCCCTCCTGGCCCATCTTCTTGTCCTTGGCGCCGATCTCGACACCTCGGGCGTCGGCGGGCACCAGGAACACCGCGATCCCCGCTCCGCTGTCGTCGGCCGGCCGGGTCCTGGCGAAGACGACGAACAGGTCGGCGGTGGGGGCGTTGGTAATGAAACGCTTCTGGCCGTTGATGATCCAATCAGGGTTGTCACCGGAGCCGTCCCGCACGGCCTTGGTTCGCAAGCCCGATGGATTGGAACCGGCGCCGGGCTCGGTGAGTGCGAACGACGCGACGGTCTCACCTGAGGCGATCCCTTCCAGCCAGGTCGACTTCTGCTCGTCGGTGCCGTACCCCACGAGCACCTGTCCGGCGATCCCGTTATTGGTCCCGAACATCGATCGCAGAGCCAACGATGTGTAGCCCAGTTCCATCGCCAGCTCAACATCCTGGGCGAGGTTCAGACCGAGCCCGCCCCACTGCTGAGGGATCGCGTAGCCGAACAAGCCCATCGTCCTGGCCTGCTCACGTAAATCGTCGGGTACCCGGTCCTCGACGAGAATCTGCTGTTCACGGGGAACGACGGCGGAGCGCACGAAGTGGCGGGTCTGGGCCAGGACCGCCTGGAAATCCTCATCACTGACTTCGGGTGTGGTCATCGGCTGAGCTCCTCGACGGGTACGCTGTTTCAAATATCGTATATGAAATACGATAACTGTCGGATAGTGCAGGCTGAGGTGAGGATGGTGGACAGGTGGCATTGCTGACTGGTCAGACCGCGGTGGTCACCGGCGCAGCCCAGGGGTTGGGATACGCGATCGCGCAACGATTCATCGCAGAAGGTGCGCGGGTCGTCCTGGGGGACGTGAACCTGGACGCCACCCAGGCTGCCGCCGAGAAGCTGGGTGGGCACGACGTCGCGCGCGCGGTGCGGTGTGACGTGACCAGCTCCGCGGAGGTCGACGCGCTGGTGGCTGCCGCGGTGGACGGATACGGCCAACTCGACATCATGGTGAACAACGCCGGAATCACCCGCGACGCCACAATGCGCAAGATGACCGAGGAGCAATTCGACCAGGTGATCGCCGTGCATTTGAAGGGCACCTGGAACGGTTTGCGGGCGGCCGCCACGGTGATGCGGGAGGCCAAGAGCGGCGCCATCGTCAACATGTCATCGATCTCGGGAAAGGTGGGCATGGTCGGGCAGACCAATTACTCGGCCGCCAAGGCCGGC
>JAGQTR010000474.1 GCA_020438915.1 Mycobacterium sp. | reverse complement strand
GGATCGATCGATTCCGGCTCGGCGCGCCAGCGCCACCTGTGACGAATGGTGCTGGATGATGCAGGAGTGGTTAGCACCGCCGTGATCGAGGACAGGCCGAC
The DNA here is from genome assembly GCA_020438915.1 of Mycobacterium sp. Taxonomy (GTDB): domain Bacteria; phylum Actinomycetota; class Actinomycetes; order Mycobacteriales; family Mycobacteriaceae; genus Mycobacterium. Next base: position 2,737 of record JAGQTR010000474.1, on the reverse strand, counting down.
GACGACTGCCGAGCTGCCGGAGGGCCCGCCGCCGGAGCAGTTGACGGCCGAACTTCGGCCAGCCGATCAGCCTGACGAGAGCGTGACGGCGCCGGGTGTGTCGGCAGATCCGTCGGCCCGAGGGCGAGCATGGTCGATGCCGACGGTTGAGGCGACGCGCAAGCGCGCCGATGAGTTGGGGCGGATCGCGATCAGGTTGGCGGGGATCTTCGGGGCCGTCGTTGCGAAACTAGGGCAAAGTGCGGCCAAGGTTTGCGGCGGGATCACCAGGTTCGGTGGGCAGGTTCTCAACGAGGTGCCGCCGGCACTGCAACTTCTCGGCGCCCTGGGCTTGTGCACGATCCTGAGCATTTTCGGATCCGTGTCACTGGACAACGCCCTGGGTAAGTCCTGCGCGGTCGTGTTCGTTCCGGCCTTTGCCGTGGCCTTCGGCGTTGTCGCCCACCGTTGGTACAGCGGGCTTGGCGACCGAACGCGCAGCGGAAGTCACGCGCCGGCCCATTCGGCGTCAGAGCTGGAACGCAGCGTCGAGTATGCCGATGCCAAGTTGGCGTTTGCGCTCAGCGCGTTCGGAACGGAGCGGCATCAGCAGGCGGTGGTTGCCCTCATCCAGGCGAAGACCGCGACCGAACTCTCCTTCGGCGCTGCGCAAGAATCCGTCGGGTACCGCCCCCGGCCGCGGATCAGAGATGGCGGAGTGACGAAGGCGCCACTGTGTGAGCGTGTTTCGGTTCCGGGGAACTCGTGAGCGCCCCGCAGATCACCGGAATGGTGGCTCTCATCGAGGATGAGTACACGCTGGTCATCAACCGCGGCGCCGACGCGGGCGTAGCTGCGGGGATGACCTTCGCAGTCCTTTCCGAGACCAGTCGGCGCATCACCGACCCGGAATCCGGTCGGGTACTGGGAAGGCTCCCCGAGGAGAAACTGCGGGTGAAGGTGTTCGACGTCCACCCGTTGTTCGCCCGTGCCGAGACCTACAGCACCGAGATGCCGCAGTCGCCGAGCACGCCCACGACTCAGGATGCCCGCACCGAGATCCCACTCCTGGACCCCGGTGCAGCGCCGATTCTCACCGGGATGGCCGAGTTGGCGCGGTATTCGGGTGAGGCCCTCCAGGACTCGGCACTGGCCACCGAATTCTCATCCGGTGAAATCGTCACCGTCAACGTGGGCGACGAAGTCGAGCTGGTGGATCCGGCCCTACCCAACTAACTGCTGTGCGCTGGCCGAATTAGCTACCTGGGCCGGCTGTATCTCAGTCGTCGCACTCGGTGTTCGATGGCATCGTCGGCCAAACGCAGGCCTCGATATGGGTCCTCGTGCCGTGCCCGCCGCCGGTGAACACTCCGTAGGCGTCGCCGTTGGTCGCGGTGTAGGACGCGCCACCGCCTCGGTCTCCACCGCCGGAGTTCCGGACCGTCACTGCCCAGCCTCTGGATTCGAGATCGGCTTGGTAGGCGTCCATGGTCGTCACCGGGGCGCCGTCGACCTTGAAGTGCATGTGGACACCGTTCTCCCGAATGGAGTCAGGTCCGTCCGTTTCCTGGGTGTTCGCCGGCGTCGGTATCAGGGACTGCAGATCGGTGTCGGCGCCAGCGGTCGTCGTGGTCGTTGGTTGCTCGGTGCTGGTCGTGGTGTCGGTGGGCGCGGTCTGCGTCAAGGAGGCCGTGACCGTCTTCGTCTCGGTCACGGTGCTCGAGTCCGACGAACTGCCGCAACCGGCGGCGATCAGACCGGTAGCCAGTGCGGCGATGGCCAAGGCGCAGGTGTTCTTCGGCATGTTCTTCCCCTATCGGGCACTAATTGCATCGCCAGCTTCGTGCACGGTAGCAGTACGGAATCGCAATCACGACCATTTCAGCTTTGCCCCTCCAGCCACGTTCCGCACCGCTATGCGGCCCTGCTGGAGATCGTCGACGCTGCCGTTATAGCTTTGCCTGCGAGGGTGTTTGGCAGCGATAGGGTGAAGACCTTCTTCCAGGCCGACGCCACCTGCTTCGGCAGCGAACCACTGACGTAGGTCAGGCCATAGCGCGCGAACAACTCTTGAACCCTCGGGGCGATCTCGGCGTAACGGTTGCTGGGCAGATCCGGAAACAGGTGATGCTCGATCTGAAATGACAGATTGCCAGTCATGAAGTGCAGCAGCGAATTTCCCGAGATGTTCGCCGAGCCCAGCATCTGGCGCAGGTACCACTCACCGCGCGTCTCACCCTCGATGGACGTCTTCTCAAAGGTCTGGACCCCGTCCGGGAAGTGCCCGCACATGATCACTGAGTGCGTCCACAGGTTACGCACCAGGTTGGCAGTCAGGTTCGCGGTCAGCGTACTTGCCGCCGAGGGTCCGGATAGCAATGGGTGCAGCACATAGTCGCGTGCCGCGTGGCGCCCGATCTTGGCCAGCACCTGCTTGCCGTTACGGGTGAACTCTTCTTTGTCGGTACGGCCCTTGAGGTACTTGCCGATCTCCAGATCGTAGGCGGCGATGCCGTACTGGAACAGGCACGCGTTGATGAAGTTCCACAATGGCTGGGCGAGGTAGAACGGTATCCATTTCTGGTCTTCGTCGACCCGCATGATGCCGTAGCCCAGGTCGTTGTCCTTGCCGAGCACATTGGTGTAGGTGTGGTGCACTTCGTTGTGGGAGTGCTTCCACATGTCCGAGGGTGAGGCGTTGTCCCACTCCCAGGTAGTTGAGTGAATCGTGTTGTCGCGCATCCAGTCCCACTGGCCG